>NZ_JAIWOF010000160.1 GCF_020217025.1 Flavobacterium sp.
ATTTGCCCTTGCCCTTGATTTTTGAATTTGACTTTGAAATTGCCCTTGATTTTTGTATTTTTGGCAACTATTCGGTTGATTTCTCACCACTAAGAAGGAATTGCGATGTAACAATCAACAACAAAATTTTATGTCAGTTTTAGAAAAAATGAGTTCGGCTGAGGCAATTGCATTAGAAGACAAGTACGGTGCACACAATTATCATCCACTACCAGTAGTTTTAAGTAGAGGAGAAGGCGTTTATGTTTGGGATGTAGAAGGAAAGAAATATTACGATTTCCTTTCGGCTTATTCTGCGGTAAATCAAGGACATTGTCATCCAAAAATTGTAGGAGCAATGGTAGAGCAAGCGAAAACGTTAACCTTAACATCAAGAGCATTTTACAACGATAAATTAGGGGTTTACGAACAATTTGTGACCAACTATTTCGGATTTGATAAAGTATTACCAATGAACACAGGAGCTGAAGCAGTAGAAACCGCTTTAAAATTGTGTAGAAAATGGGCTTACGAGAAAAAAGGAATCAACGAAAACGAAGCGCAAATCATCGTTTGTGATGGTAACTTCCACGGAAGAACGACAACAATCATTTCTTTCTCAAACGACGAAAACGCACGTAAAAACTTCGGACCCTATACAGCTGGATTTATTAGTATTCCTTATGACGATATCGAAGCGTTAGAAAAAGCAGTGAATTCATCAAAAAACATAGCAGGATTCTTAGTAGAACCTATTCAAGGAGAAGCGGGAGTTTATACACCTTCTGACGATTTTATTAAAAAAGCAAAAGCAATTTGTGAAGCAAACAACGTTTTATTCATCGCAGACGAAGTACAAACAGGTATCGCTAGAACAGGTTCGTTATTAGCGGTTTGCGGCAATTGTACTTGTGAAGCAAAATGTGAAAAACAAGAAACGTTTACCCAACCTGATATTTTAATCTTAGGAAAAGCATTATCAGGTGGAGCTTATCCAGTTTCAGCGGTTTTGGCAAATGATAGCATTATGAATGTGATCAAACCTGGTCAACACGGTTCTACATTCGGAGGAAATCCAGTTGCGGCTGCGGTTGCAATGGCGGCTTTAGAAGTAGTTTCGGAAGAAAGTTTGTCTCAAAACGCTAGAAAATTAGGAAATATCTTCCGTGAAGAATTAGGTAAATTCATCGAAACTTCAAACATTGCTACTTTAGTAAGAGGTAAAGGATTACTAAATGCAGTTGTTATCAACGATACAGAAGAAAGCGACACCGCTTGGAACATTTGTGTGCGTTTAGCTGAAAACGGTTTATTAGCAAAACCAACTCACGGAAATATCATTCGTTTTGCTCCGCCGTTAGTTATGAACGAAGAGCAATTAAGAGATTGCGTTTCAATTATCATCAATACTTTAAAAGAGTTTGAAAAATAAATAATTGCTTAGTAAATATAAATCCCGATGAAAGTCGGGATTTATTATTTTACATACTTATTTGTTACTTTATGCGTTTTGTATTAAAAATAACAATTATGCTACGATTTTTACTTTGCTGCTTTTTAATTTCTTCGTTTTCTTTTTCACAAGCAAAATTCACCGTCTATTTTGATACCGATTCACATCAGTTAACTCCTCCAGAATTAACTCGATTAGATGTTTTTCTAAAGAATAAAGACTTAAAAATTATCAAAATAATTGGCTTTTGCGATTACCGAGCAACTAATGGTTACAACGATACTTTAGCGCTAAACAGAGCTAATTACGTGTATCATATCATAGAAAAAGTTACCAACCAAAAGCAAATCGAAATCGAAAGCAAAGGAGAAAATTTCACACAAAACTCCGATTTAAAACGGAACAGAAAAGTAGAGATTTTCTATGAAGAATTGATAACAGAAAAAATACTTCCAAAAGACGATAATAAAAATTTATCGCAACAAGTGTCAACAGCAAAAGTAGGTGATAAATTAATTCTAAAGAATTTACATTTCTACAATCGTTCCGGAATTTTTGTTCCTGAATCGCGTCCTATTTTAGAAGAATTATTGAAAATCATGTTGGCTAATCCAAATTTAAAAATAGAAATTCAAGGGCATATTTGTTGTCAAATGGGAACCGATGTAGAAGATACTGCAAAAGTTAGAGCATTAGCAGTATATAATTATCTGGTAAATAATGGAATTAATAAAAACCGATTGAGTTATAAAAGTTTTGGTAGTTCGAAACCGATTCACATCATTCCAGAAAATAACGAAGACGAGCGAAACGAAAATAGGAGAGTAGAAATTCAAATCATTGCCAATTAAGTTTAAAATAATTTTATTTTAATGTGTTGTAAATTAATTTTTTAAGTAAAATAAAAAGTTCTTTTTCTGAATAAGTTTTTTTAATACTTTTATTTTTTTATATTCGTTACATTAAAATACCCTAAATGAAATACGTATTACTGCTGTTTGGACTACTACTTTCAGCACAAGAAAAGGCGAGTTTTTATTTTGATTTTGATCAAGATACGTTTAACCCAAAGCAAAACGAATTGTTTATGTCTTGGTTAAACAAAGCCGAAAACCGCGAAATTCTAGTAATAAATGGGTATTGCGATTGGTACGGAACCTTCGAATATAACGATACGTTAGCTTACAAACGAATTCATACGGTTCAAGAACAACTGAAAACAAAAACAAATTCATCCCTATTTTTTAGCGAAGATTTAAAAATTAAAGGTTTTGGAGAACGTGTTCAAACCCGAAAAGAAAGACGTTATAACAGAAGAGTTGACGTTTTTTACAAGGTAATTCCAAACAAAACAATAGTAGAAAAACCTGTGGTTTACGACGATCCAGTAGTATATACAGGACAAAAAATTTCGGACGACCCAAAACCCTTTAAACAAATTGATACCGAATTACAACCCGTTGATCCAGAAGAATTAGTGCATCTTGAAGCAATTCCAAATCGGTACGCGAATGCAAAAGTAGGAGATAAGTTGGTGATGAAAAACCTCTATTTTTATGACCGTTCCGGAATTTTCGTACCCGAATCGTTACCCGTTATGGAAGAACTTTTAGCATTTATGGTAAATAATCCGAAAGCAAAAATCGAAATTCAAGGTCATATTTGTTGTCAATTAGGCGAAGATCCAGAAGATATTGCGTTAATTCGTGCTATTGCGGTTCATAATTATTTGGTTGCCAACGATATTGATGATAGTAGATTACAGTATAAAAGTTTTGGAAGTACACAACCCATTCACAAAATACCAGAGAAAAACGAAAAAGAAAGAAACGAAAATCGTAGGGTAGAAATTCTTATCTTAGAAAATTAATTTTTGGCATAATTTTTCGTTTTATTTTACAAACATGATTTCATGAAATATTTTTATTCTTTTATAGTAGTTGTATGGTTTCAAATGACATTTGCGCAAGAACAAGCGGTGTTTTATTTTGACAACAACAAGTTTGAATTAAACAAAACAGAAACAGCCAAACTCCAAAAATGGATTGCCGAAAATACCACTTCTAAAATTCTTTCCATTACAGGTTCAACAGATGAGGTGGGAAGTTCAGGTTACAACGATACGTTGTCGCAAAAACGCGTGAGTCATATATTCAATCAAATCAAAGGAAAAGTCAATATCAGACCCGATTTTAAAAGTATTTCCCTGGGTGAAAAAGGCGCTACTTCCACCAATAAAGCGGAAAATAGAAAGGCGATTATTCATTATTTATTAGAAAAAGATTTAGATAAAGAAGATGAGGTTTTGGGAATTAAAGAAGCCGAACCAGAAGTAATAATTCCAGATGATGCACCTTTAGAGGAAAAAGTAAAGTTGGCAAAAGTAGGAACGAAAATCACTTTGAAAAACATCAATTTCTATCAAAATACTTTTGCAACAATGCCCGAATCACAAGGAACTTTGTATGATTTGTTGTTTGTAATGCAAAACAATCCCGAGTTAATTATCGAAATTCAAGGTCATATTTGTTGTATTGATAAAGATTACCGAAATTTGTCTACCGATAGAGCAAAACAAATTAAGCGTTTTCTCGTTTATAATGGTATTCAGGATTATCGAGTAAAAACAAAAGGATTTGGGGTTTCACAACCCATTTATCCCATTCCAGAAGCAACACCTGAGCAAGCAGCAGCAAATCGAAGGGTAGAAATTGAAATTTTAAGTAAAAAATAATGAGAAACAGAATAACTTTATTTTTGGTAGTATTAACAATTTCATTAGTTAGTTGTAACGATGAGTGTAATGAAGGTGAAAAAGCTACGCCAGCTTCTTTCTTTGTTGAGATTATCGATGAAACTTCAGGAGAAAATGTATTTGAAAATGAAACATATACTTCGCAACAGATTGTCATTCAGGATTTAGATGAAGTTGCAATTCCATATGAGTTTGTAGAAAGTTCAAATATTATTCAAATATTTCCATCAGTTGTAAATCCAACAGGTAATTCGTTCGTAATTAAACTAAACAACGAAACAACTTTGCAAATGGATGAAATTGATGTTACTTATGATGTTTCTTCAAGTGTTGGTGAATGTTTTACTAGGTTTAAAATTGAGAATATTTTGTTTCCAAATAATACATCAGAATTAGTGGAAGCTGTTCATGTTGTAAAAATTTAACAAATTCTAAATTCATACTTCTAAATTCTAAATTTTAGAACTATCTTTGCGCCACAACAACAACAACAACAACACACTACATACATGAGTTCTGATACGAGCAAACGCTACAATTTAAGAGGAGTTTCGGCTTCTAAAGAAGATGTGCACCAAGCTATCAAAAACATCGACAAAGGCTTATTTCCACAAGCATTTTGTAAAATTATCTCTGATTATTTAACAAACGACGACCAATATTGCATCATTATGCACGCTGATGGCGCAGGAACAAAATCTTCCTTAGCCTATATGTATTGGAAAGAAACAGGCGATATTTCGGTTTGGAAAGGAATTGCTCAAGATGCGTTAATCATGAATATTGATGATTTGTTATGTGTCGGAGCAACCGATAATATTCTACTTTCATCAACTATCGGAAGAAACAAAAATCTAATTCCAGGTGAAGTTATTTCAGCCATCATCAACGGAACAGAAGAATTAATTGCAGAATTAAAAAATCACGGAGTTACCATTCATTCCACTGGTGGAGAAACTGCAGATGTGGGTGATTTAGTCCGAACTATCATCGTAGATTCAACCGTTACAGCTCGCATGAAACGTGAAGATGTTATCGATAATGCGAATATTCAAGCTGGTGATGTTATTGTAGGATTAGCTTCTTTTGGACAAGCTACTTACGAAAAAGAATATAACGGCGGAATGGGAAGTAACGGCTTAACTTCAGCTCGTCATGATGTTTTTGCGAAATATTTAGCAGAGAAATATCCAGAAAGTTTTGATGCTTCAGTTCCAAATGAATTAGTGTATTCAGGACAAACAAAATTAACAGATTCAGTTGAAAATAGTCCAATTGACGCTGGAAAATTAGTGCTTTCTCCAACGAGAACATACGCTCCGGTTATCAAAAAGATTTTATCAAAATACAATTCAAATGAAATTCACGGAATGGTTCATTGTTCTGGTGGTGCGCAAACAAAAGTGCTTCATTTCGTAGACAATGTTCACGTGATTAAAGATAAATTATTTCCAGTGCCACCTTTGTTCCAATTAATTCAAGAACAATCCAAAACCGATTGGAAAGAAATGTACCAAGTATTCAACTGTGGTCACCGCATGGAATTATACGTTCCTGCTGAAGTAGCACAAGATATCATCGAAATTTCAAAATCATTCAACATCGACGCACAAATCGTAGGAAGAGTAGAAAAATCAGATAGTAAGAAATTAACAATTACATCCGAGTACGGAGTTTTTGAATATTAAAAGTAGAAAGTAAAAAGTAAAAAGTAAAAAGGGGATCATGAAAGAAAATGATTTATTAAAAAGAACCTTTAATTTTGGAATTTCTTGCTTAAAATTTTTAAGAAAATTAGAGTCAAATCCTGAAAATAATTTAATTAGATTTCAATTAGGTAAATCTTGTACTTCTGTAGGAGCTAATTATGAAGAATCTCAAGCAGGTTCTTCAAAAGCAGATTTTACAAATAAAGTAAAAATCGCTTTAAGAGAGGCAAGAGAAACTAATTATTGGTTGAGAGTTTTAAAAGAACTAAATGATAGTAATGACGAATCACTTGAATTATTAATTAAAGAGAGTCAGGAGTTAAAAAATATTTTAGGAGCAATAGTAGTAAAATCAAATAATAAATAACTTAAGGTTGAGTTTTTAGGAATACTTTTTCCTTTTAACTTTTTCCTTTGTACTTAAATAACACATGCAACACAACGTATTAATTTTAGATTTCGGTTCGCAATACACCCAATTAATTGCCCGAAGAGTTAGAGAATTAAACATTTTCTGCGAGATTTTTCCATTCGATAAAATTCCAGCAGATTTATCATCATACAAAGCCGTAATCTTAGGCGGAAGTCCGTGTTCGGTTCGTTCTGAAGAAGCGCTTCACCCAGATTTATCTCAAATTAGAGGTAAATTACCTTTGTTAGCCGTTTGTTACGGAGCACAATATTTAGCGCATTTTTCTGGTGGAGAAGTAGCAGCTTCCAACACAAGAGAATACGGAAGAGCGAATTTATCGTACATCAAAGAAAACGAAGTATTTTTAGAAGGTGTTTCTGAAAATAGCCAAGTTTGGATGTCACATTCAGATTCCATCAAGAAACTTCCTACTAATGGGGTAATGATTGCTAGTACAAAAGACGTGGAGAACGCAGCTTATAAAATAGAAGGGGAAACCACTTATGCCATCCAATTTCACCCAGAAGTATACCATTCAACAGATGGAAAACAAATGTTGGAAAACTTCTTAGTAAAAATTGCAAAAGTGCCACAAAATTTCACACCAAACGCTTTCGTAGAGGAAGTAGTAGCCGAAATGAAAGCTAAAATCGGAAACGATAAAGTAGTTTTGGGACTTTCGGGTGGAGTAGATTCAACTGTAGCAGCGGTTTTATTAAACAAAGCAATTGGAGAAAACTTATATTGTATTTTCGTAAATAACGGATTATTACGTAAAAACGAATTCCAAAATGTACTAAATCAGTACAAAGGAATGGGTTTAAATGTAAAAGGAGTTGATGCTTCGGCACGCTTTTTGGATGCGTTAGCTGGGTTAGATGATCCAGAAGCAAAACGTAAAGCTATTGGAAAAGCGTTCATTGAAGTTTTTGATGATGAAGCACACCAATTAACCGATGTAAAATGGTTAGGTCAAGGTACGATTTATCCTGATGTTATTGAATCAGTTTCAGCAACAGGCGGACCTTCGGCAACGATCAAATCGCATCATAACGTAGGTGGATTACCTGATTTTATGAAATTGCAAGTGGTAGAACCTTTACGAATGTTGTTCAAAGATGAAGTTCGTAGAGTTGGTAGAAGTTTAGGAATCGACGAAGAATTATTGGGTCGTCATCCGTTCCCGGGACCTGGATTAGCAATTCGTATTTTAGGTGATATTACGCCAGAAAAAGTAGCTATTTTACAAGAAGTAGATGCGGTTTTCATCAACGGATTAAAAGAACACGGTTTATACGATAAGGTATGGCAAGCGGGAGCCATCTTGTTACCAGTAAATAGCGTAGGAGTAATGGGCGATGAGCGTACCTACGAAAAAGTAGTAGCGTTACGCGCAGTTGAATCCACAGACGGAATGACAGCGGATTGGGTACATTTACCGTATGATTTTTTAATGAAGATTTCTAATGAAATTATAAATAACGTTAGAGGTGTAAACCGAGTGGTGTATGACATCAGTTCGAAACCGCCTGCAACGATAGAATGGGAATAAAATAAATTTTTTCAAATTCAACATATAAATTTCAATAGCAATTATTTTTATTCTATTTTTACGATAGAAATTGCTATTGAAATTTTTGTTTAGTATTGTTTTTTAAATTAAGATTATGATAAAAAGAGTTGTTTTTCTTTTCAGTTTGATTTTTCTTTTCGGTTTACCGGCTCAATCTCAGATTAAGCATGTGGTGGCTAAAGGAGAAACCGTTTTTCAAATCGCAAAAAAATACGAGGTAACGCCTTTTGATATTTACCGATTAAATCCAGATGCGAAAAATGGCGTTCAGGAAAACACTACTTTATTAATTCCAAAAGCAACTTCAGGCAAAGGTGTTATTCACGTTGTTGGAGAAAAAGAAACACTTTTCGGAATTTCCAAAAAATACAACATTTCAGTTGCTGATTTAGAAGCTTGGAACAAAGCTACGCTTCAAAATGGCTTAAAGAAAGGACAAGAAATTTTTGTTTCAAAACCATCGGCTGCCGATTTAAAATCAGTTCCAACGCCTTTTGTTTCAAAACCTAAACCAGTTTCAAATGCAACGACTCACTTAGTGGAAGCAAAAGAAACTAAATACGGAATTGCTACAAAATACGGTTTAACGGTTACCGAATTAGAACAATTAAATCCTCATATTGTTGGTGGTTTAAATGTTGGACAAACCGTTGTTTTAAAACCTGGAGTTCAAGTTAAAAAAACTACAAACGTAACTTTGGTTGATTATGAAGTACAACCAAAAGAAACGCTTTATAGTTTATCTAAGAAATTCGATATCGCTCAAGCAGATTTAATTACGCTAAACCCTGATTTACAAGATGGTTTAAAAATCGGAATGATTTTGAAAGTGCCTTCAAATGGTGCAGGAACTTATGTTTCAAAGGCTAAAGATTCAGTGTTAGTAGCTAAAAATAAAGTGAATTTAATTACTTCGGTTGATAAATCACAACAAAAAAACATGGTGTTGTTATTGCCTTTCAACTTAACTAAAATCGAAACGGATTCGGTTAAAACCAAAACAGAGCAATTAAAAACCAATAAATTCTTAAACCTAACTTTAGATTTTTACGCAGGAGCACAAATGGCAATTGATTCAGCAAAAGTGTTGGGATTGCCTGTAAATGTTAAGGTTTACGATGTGGAAAGTACTAAATATTCTTCTAACGTAGCGTCTATTATTTCTAAAAACGATTTTGAGAATGTAGATGTTGTAGTAGGGCCATTTCAAAATTCGGTAGTTGAAACTACGGCTCAATTACTAACAAAATATAATACACCTGTGATCTCTCCACTTTCAAAAGAACGTGGATTGCCATTATCAAATTTATATTACACTGTTCCTTCGGAAGATTTTTTACGTGCTTCCATGTTTGATTATTTTAAATCGAAAAACGGAAATGTTGTGGCGATTATTAGTGCTAAAAAAACAACTTCGAAAGATTTTATAACGGCAAATCATCCTGATGTAAAACATGCCGCTTTTAATGATAAAGGCGCTTTAGATGTGGCACTTTTGAAAACGCAATTGGTTAAAGGACAAAAGAATTTTGTATTAATGGAAATTGAAAAAGCAAGTACCATTTTGAATATTACCAATATTTTAAAAGGATTACAAAAAGAATACGATATTCAGTTGGCTGTTTTCGAATTGTATGATGCATTGAATTTTGAGGAAATTCCAATGAAAAATTTAACCGATTTGAAATTGTTATTCCCATCTGCAACTAAAGTAGCGGAAACTCTTGAAGAGAAGATTTTTGAGAAACAATTCAAGAAAATCAACAACATTTATCCAAACGCTGCAGCTAAAAAAGGTTTCGATGTGACTTTTGATGCAATGTTGCGTATTTGTCAACCAGAAGGTTTTGTAAAATCAGCAGCAACAACCAAAACAGAATACATAGAAAACGCATTTGATTATAGTTCAAATAACGGAATGATTACCAATAACGCAACGTATTTATTGTATTACGACAGCGATTTAACGATTAAACAAGCACAATAATGGCAACTTCAAAAGTGACCTATTTAGGTGATTTACGCACCTCTTCGATACATTTACAATCGGGTTCTGAAATTATTTCAGATGCACCACTAGACAACAACGGAAAAGGAGAAGCCTTTTCTCCAACCGATA
>NZ_JAIWOF010000161.1 GCF_020217025.1 Flavobacterium sp.
CCGTAGCTAACGGATTAGCTAGTTGTATGTTCACCGTTATGGGAATCAAAGCACGTGATTTAGAAGTAGATTTTTCAGGTTCTACCGCAGAAGTAACCAAAATTATGGGAACCGAGCCAAGAAGAATTACAGAAATTCACGTAACCTTCCATTTCTCCATTAATCCCGACGAAAAAACAAAAACAATTTTGGAAAGAACCGCAATGACTTGCCCAGTTTCCTACAGTTTGCATCCAGATATTAAAAAGGAAATTGTTTTTAATTGGAAGTAAATAGATAAAAGAACAAAGATGAAAGAGAAAAGAAAGTAGACCATTTTAAAAAGTCTTTCATCTTTTCTCTTTTCTCTTTTTTCTATCCTCTCAAAAAATGACCAACCAAGAACTTCTCGTAAAACTCGCACACACTAAAATGCCTTTTGGCAAATACGAAGGCTATTACTTAATCGACCTTCCGGAGTATTATGTGGTTTGGTATGCCAATAAAGGTTTCCCTAAAGGACAATTAGGCGAACAATTAAAATTAGTCCACGAACTCAAACTAAACGGCTTAGAAGAACTTGTTAGAAACATCCGCAGAAACTTTCCGAAACAAAAATAAATTGTTTACAATATTAATTACAAAATTGATACATCGACTAATTGGCACATTGACTAATTAGTATTATCTTTGCACGATTTTATTACAGATAAAAGATATTTATCGCAACAACAACACAACAACAACACAATGAACCAAACTAAGTACATTTTTGTTACCGGAGGTGTGACTTCTTCTTTAGGAAAAGGAATTATCGCAGCTTCGTTAGCCAAATTATTGCAAGCCAGAGGATACCGAACGACCATTCAAAAGTTTGACCCTTACATCAACGTAGATCCAGGAACATTAAATCCTTATGAACACGGAGAATGTTATGTAACAGACGATGGAGCAGAAACGGATTTGGATTTAGGTCACTATGAGCGTTTTTTAAACGTTCCTACTTCTCAAGCGAACAACGTAACAACTGGAAGAGTCTATCTTTCGGTTATTGAAAAAGAACGCAGAGGAGAATTTTTAGGAAAAACGGTTCAAGTGGTGCCTCATATCACAAACGAAATTAAGGAACGCATGCAGTTGCTTGGAAAATCGGGTGATTTTGATATTGTAATTACTGAGATTGGTGGAACTGTTGGAGATATTGAATCATTACCCTACATTGAGTCAGTTAGACAATTGATTTGGGAATTAGGTGAAAATAATGGAATCGTTGTTCATTTAACGTTAGTGCCGTATTTGGCTGCTGCCGGAGAATTGAAAACGAAACCAACGCAACATTCAGTTAAAACCTTAATGGAAAGCGGAATCAAAGCCGATATTTTAGTGTGTCGTACCGAACACGAATTGTCGCAAGATTTACGTCAGAAATTAGCGTTGTTCTGTAATGTGAAAAAAGAAGCAGTAATTCAATCGATTGATGCGTCGACTATTTATGAAGTTCCCAATTTAATGTTGGAAGAAGGATTGGATAGAGTAGCGTTGAAAAAATTAGATTTGCCAGAAAAAAATACACCAGATTTAAACAACTGGAACGAGTTCTTATTTAGATTGAAAAATCCGAAGCACGAAGTAAACATTGGTTTGGTTGGAAAATATGTAGAATTACAAGATTCGTACAAATCAATTTTAGAAGCGTTTATTCATGCTGGAGCAGCAAACGAGACAAAAGTAAATGTCATTTCGATTCATTCGGAGTATTTAGATGCCAATTCGGCAGAAAATCAGTTGAAAGATTTAGATGGTATACTTGTTGCACCTGGTTTTGGCGGTCGTGGCATTGAAGGTAAAATCGACACGGTTCGTTATGCAAGAGAAAATAACATTCCGTTTTTCGGAATTTGTTTAGGAATGCAAATGGCGGTAATTGAATATTCTCGTAACGTTTTAGGTTACGCGGATGCGAATTCAACCGAAATGAATGAAAATACAGCTCATCCAGTAATTAATTTAATGGAAGAGCAAAAAAATATTGAAAACAAAGGAGGAACTATGCGTTTGGGCGCATGGAAATGTAGTATTAAAGAAAACACGTTGGCACAAAAAATCTATGGTAAAACTGAGATTATGGAGCGTCACCGTCACCGTTACGAATTCAATGGTGCGTATTTAAACGAATTAGAGAAAGCAGGATTAGTAGCTTCAGGAGTAAATCCAGATACGAAGTTGGTAGAAATTGTTGAAATTCCTACACATCCTTTCTTTATCGGCGTTCAATACCATCCTGAATATAAAAGTACAGTCGCTAATCCACACCCACTTTTTGTGAGTTTTGTAGCCGCAGCTGTGCAACATAAAACTAAATAAACTGTTCCCTTAAAAGGGAACACTGAACACTAATAATTAGATGGAAGAAAAAAAATTAGACCTTAATTCGATTATCGGATTTGTATTGATTTCTGGAATTTTAATTTGGATGCTATGGTCAAATGCTCCAACACCAGAAGAATTAAAGGAAAAAGAGAAAAAAGAGCAAGTTGAAAAACAAGCCAAAGAAGTTAAAACCGTAACTTCAACTGTTGCCGCAACTCCAGTAGCAGATTCTACTAAAAATGCTGCAGCACAAGCGCAATTAGGTTCGTTTGGATATTCTGCAACACTTCCATCAGCTACTGATGCTGTTACCGAAATTAAAAATGAAGTTTTATCGCTTAAAATTTCTAATAAAGGTGGATATATCGTTGATGCAACTGTATTAGGTTTTGATCAATTTGAGAAAAATTCTAAAAAAGCAGTTCAACTTATTAAAGACAACAATGCTTCTTTAAACATTGCTTTAAATACAACTGATAACAGAACATTGAATACTAAAGACATGTATTTTGAACCTAAGTTAACCACTGAAGGTAAAAATCAAGTCTTAACGTTACAATTAAAAGCAGGTCCAGATCAGTTTTTAGAATATCGTTATGTGTTAAAGCCTAACGAATATATGTTAGACTTTGCAATTCGTTCTCAAGGATTAGAAAAGGTAGTAAATACTTCTAAACCATTAGATTTAGAATGGCAATTAAAATCATATAGAAACGAGAAAAGTGTTACGTATGAAAATAGATATACGGAGTTAGTTTTTGAATATGAAGATGGAAAAGATGATTATTTAAATGCGGCAAGAGATTCTGAAGACGAAGCGAAAGACGTTTCTTATATTGCTTTCAAACAACATTTATTTACTTCAATTCTATTAACCGACACTAAGTTTAAAACGGCTAAATTTAAGTCAGATAATTTAGTAGATGATGCAAAAGTAGATACTGTATTTACAAAAAATTTCACGGCTCAAGTTCCATTAGAATTTAAAAATGGCGCTTTAAACTATAATATGAATTGGTATTATGGTCCTTCGAAATACGAAATATTAGATAATTACAACAGAAATTTAGACGAAATCATGCCATTAGGTTGGGGAATTTTCGGATGGATTAACCGTTACATTTTTATTCCGGTTTTCGGATTTATTTCAGCTTTAGGTATTGGTTACGGAGTTACAATCATTTTGTTCACAATTTTAGTTCGTATTGTAATGTCGCCTGTAACGTATAAATCATATTTGTCTCAAGCAAAAATGAAAGTGTTACGTCCTGAAATTGCAGAATTGAATGAAAAATTCAAGGACAATCCAATGAAGAAACAACAAGAAACGATGAAGTTGTATTCTAAAGCAGGTGTAAATCCTATGGCAGGATGTTTACCAGCCTTGATGCAAATGCCAATTTTCTATGCGTTGTTTCAATTGTTTCCTTCGTTATTTGATTTAAGACAAAAATCATTTTTATGGGCAGACGATTTGTCTTCTTATGATAGTATTTTACAATTACCATTCACTATTCCTTTTTATGGTAATCACGTGAGTTTATTCCCAATCTTAGCTTCTATTGCTATTTTCTTCTATATGAAAATGACAACTGGAGATCAAGCTATGAGTGCACCACCTCAAGAAGGTATGCCAGATATGGGAAAAATCATGAAAATCATGATTTATTTATCACCAATAATGATGTTGTTTTTCTTTAATTCAAACGGATCTGGATTGAGTTTGTATTACTTTATCTCTAACTTAATTACTATCGGAATTATGTTAGTTATTAAAAACTATATCGTGAAAGAAGATAAAATTCACGCTCAAATTCAAGAGAATAAAACGAAAGAGAAAAAGGAAAGTAAATTCCAGAAGAAAATGCGTGAAATGATGGAGCAAGCAGAAGCTCAAAAAGCCGCACAAAAGAAAAAATAATTTTATCTTAATACAAACCCTGTCTTCAATCGACAGGGTTTCTTTTTATAATTTAATAATGAAAATAGCTATTATAGGATTTGGTAATATGGGACAAACCTATGCCAACAGTTTTATGAGTTCGGGCTTTGTAGGAGCTTCAGATATTTTAGTTTTGAACAAAACAAAAATTGAAGAAAAGAATAGTTTTGGAATTGATTCAACAAATTTTTATATAGAACCAAATCCCCAAATCTTTGAATCAGATATTTTAATTTTAGCTGTAAAACCTCAAGATTTTAAACAATTAGCTTCTGAAATAAACCCATTTTTAAATCCAGAACATGTAGTATTATCTGTCATGGCTGGAATTTCAATTGAAATGATGCAAAAGGAATTAGGAGTTAGTAAAATTGTACGCTCAATGCCAAATATTCCAACACAAATAGGTGAGGGGATGACTGTTTTTTGTGCCTCAAATACTGTGGATAGAAAAGAACTTTTCATCGTTCAGAATTTAATCAATACTACTGGAAAATCGATTTACATAGAGAAAGAAGAAATGTTAAACGCTGCTACAGCCGTATCAGGTAGTGGACCTGCTTATGTGTTTTATTTCATGCAAGCTATGATTGAATCGGCTGTTAAATTAGGTTTTTCAGCTTCTGAGGCTGAGTTTTTAGTAAGTCAAACTTTCTCAGGTTCTGTACAATTGCAAAACAGAAGTAAATTATCAAACGAAGCTTGGATTCAACGCGTTGCTTCAAAGGGTGGAACTACAGAAGCTGCTTTATCTGTTTTTAATCAAAAAGAACTTCAAGAAATTGTAATAGAAGGAATAGAAGCCGCAAATACAAGAGCCATAGAATTAGGATCATAAAAAAACGCTTTCCAAAGGAAAGCGTTTTTTGTTCATAGCAATTTTATTAATAGAAACGAATTAATCTAAGTTTGGAAGTAATACTTGATTTACAGCATGTATTACACCATTTGAAGCTTGCACATCGGTAGCAACAATATTTGTAGCTCTACTTTGCTCATCTGTAATTACTGTTCCAGAAATTGTAAAAGTTCCTGTTTCAAAAGTAGTTATTGGACCTGATGGAATCGCATTAGATAAAACGTTCGCACCAGGAACAACATGATAGGTTAATACAGCTGTTTTTTGTGTAGAATTCAATCCACCATATAAATTTAATGTTGCAGTATCAAATGCACTATTTAATGGAGCAAAAACGGTAAAAGGAGAACTAGCAGTTCCGTTAAGAGTTCCAACTAACTCTTGTTCTGTTAGTAATGTAGCTAACGTGCTGAAATTTGGATTAGCAGTTGCATGTGTAACAATTGTTGGTAAACCAATAACTGCATCAACAACATGGATTACTCCATTATCGGCAGTAATGTCAGCTGTTGTTACACTTGAAACTCCATTAAGTCTAACACCTGATTCTGTGTTGATAAACATACTTAATGTGTTTGTAGAAGAAGCACTACCTGTTGCTAAAGTTTTAACGTAACCTGTAGTTAATCCTGAAGATAAATTGGTTCCGCTAACCACATGATTTAATAAAACTTGTGTTAGAGTTGGTAATGGAACATCATCTAAAGATTCAAAGCCATTGGCATCTAAAAAATCAATGAAAGCGTCATTTGTTGGGGCAAAAACGGTGTAAGAACCTTCTTGGTCAAGTGTTTCCGCTAAATCAGCTCGAGTTAGTGCATCGACAAGAATTGAAAAGTTAGGGTTTTCTGATGCGATATCAGTAATCGAATTGTTCTGTGTTGGACTATCATCATCAGAACATGAAAACATTAACGTAGAACTTACTACTAGTAACGTTAATTTGATTAATTTTGCATAGTTTTTCATAGTGTTTATTTTTTTTGTTTAACCAAAATTATAAAAGATGAAACAAATAAAAAACTATTTTGCTGCGTTATATAGCAGATTTAACTCACATTTATTTTTTGTTTAATCAGTATTTGGTCTAATATTTGATTTTTCAATGGTTACATTGTGATTAATAATTAATAAATTAAACAATAGTCAAAAAAATGAAGCAATTATTTCTTGCGTTTTTACTTTTAGGAGCTTTTATTACAAATGCTCAAGATAAAATTAACCAATTAGACGATAAAGGGAACCGTCATGGTTTATGGAGAGGAACTCACAAAGAGTCTAATCGTGTTCGATATGAAGGTACTTTCGATCATGGAAAAGAAACGGGTATATTTAAGTATTTTGATGATACAAAAGCAGGAACTGTTATTGCTACTAGAGATTTTTCTAAAGGTGATGGTTCGTGTTATGCGGTTTTTTATGATCAGAAAGGAAATAAAGTAAGTGAAGGGAAATTGGTAAACAAACTTCCTGAAGGAGAATGGAAATACTATCATTTCGAATCTAAACAATTAATGTCACAAGAATATTATAAAGATGGTAAACTTGATGGTGTTCGAAAAGTATTTTATAAAGACGGAACTATTGCTGAAGAAACCAATTATAAATTAGGTACTAAAGTTGGAGCTTCTAAAACATATTCAGAAAAAGGACAATTAATAGATTCTCATATCTATAAAAATGGTCAATATGATGGAGTTGCTTCTTACTATGATGGATTGGGCAATAAAATGTATGAAGGGAACTATGTTAATGGAAAACGTGTGGGAACTTGGAAGTTTTTTGAAAAAAACAAAGTAATTAAACAAGTTAAAGCCGCGAAATTTAGTCAAGAATTGATTAAATATGAGCAAAGAAATGCTAAAGAAGCATCCAAAACATTGGAACAGTTAAAAGAAGAAAAAGGAGGGCAAGAATAAATGAAAAGAGTAGTAGTAGGACTTTCGGGAGGAGTAGACTCGAGTGTTGCCGCTTATTTATTAAAAGAGCAAAGATACGAAGTTATTGGGCTATTCATGAAGAATTGGCATGATGATTCCGTAACGATTTCAAATGAATGTCCGTGGTTAGAAGATAGTAATGATGCGCTTTTAGTTGCTGAAAAATTAGGAATTCCTTTTCAAACGGTAGATTTATCAGAACAATACAAAGAGAAAATCGTTGATTATATGTTCAACGAATACGAAAAAGGAAGAACTCCAAATCCTGACGTATTGTGTAACCGTGAAATCAAGTTTGATGTTTTTATGAAAATTGCGATGTCATTAGGTGCTGATTATGTGGCAACCGGACATTATTGCAGAAAAGGAAACATCGAAAAAGACGGAAAAGAAGTTTTTCAATTGTTAGCAGGAAAAGATGGTAATAAAGATCAATCGTATTTTTTATGTCAACTATCACAAGAACAACTTTCGAAAGCGTTATTTCCAATTGGTGAATTAACCAAACCTGAAGTTCGTGAAATTGCATCAAAATTAGATTTAATTACAGCCGAAAAGAAAGATTCGCAAGGACTTTGTTTTATCGGAAAAGTACGCTTACCTGAATTTTTACAACAAAAATTACAACCAAAAGAAGGTGTAATTATCGAAATTCCAGCGGAAGCAGAAATATATCATCAAGAAAAACCTCAATTCAATTCGGAAGAAGAAGCTTTTGCTTTTGAATCGAGAAGAATTGATTATCTAAAAGTTCCAGGAAAAGTAATGGGTAAACATCAAGGCGCTCATTATTTTACTAAAGGACAACGCAAAGGTTTAAATGTTGGAGGAACAAAAGACCCTTTATTCATTATTGAAACTGATGTAGAAAAGAATATCGTATATACTGGACAAGGCAATCAACATCCTGGATTATTCAAAAAAGCATTGTTTATTGCAAACGATGAAATTCACTGGATAAGAGAAGATTTAGCTTTGAAAGAGGGTGAAAAAATGGAAGTAATGGCTAGAATTCGTTACCGTCAGCCTTTACAAAAAGCAACTTTACATCAATTCAAAGATGGCATGTATGTAGTGTTTGAAAATCCGCAATCCGCTATGACAGAAGGGCAATTTGTGGCTTGGCATCACGACGATGAAGTTTTAGGAAGCGGTGTTATTGCATAAAAACAATTGTAGTTTCTTCAATAAAAATGAGTAAATTTGATTTAATAAACCCAAATTTTATGAAGAAACTACTACTTTTTACATTATTGGTTTTCAATTTTGGCTTTTCTCAGGAAGATGCTTGGGTGTATTTTAATGACAAACCAGATGCCGCTTTTTATTTAAGTAATCCTTTACAGATGCTTTCTCAAAGAGCATTAGACAGAAGAACTGCTCAAGGAATTATTTTGGATAATACAGATGTTCCTATTGCTCAAACCTATATTGATCAAGTAACGGCAGCAACAGGAATTACCGTAATGGCAAAATCGAAATGGTTAAATGCGTTACATGTTAGAGGAACTCAAGCGGATATTCAATTACTAACTAATTTGCCTTTTGTAAATCATATTCAGTTCGCAGATGCTAGTTTGAATTCTAGACATTCTAATACGATTCAAAAAACTACAGTAATACAACCTGTAAACAAACAATTAGAAGTTTTAACCGATTTTAACTACGGAGGTTCATCGAATCAAATTCAAATGTTGAACGGTCATTTGTTGCACCAACAAAATTATACGGGTCAAGGTAAGATGGTAGCTATTATGGATGCGGGTTTTCCTGGAGTAAATTCTGCAAGTCCATTCCAAAGATTACGAGATAATAATTTAATTTTAGGAGGTTATAATTTTCCAGACAGAAATACCTCTATTTATACAAGAAATTCTCATGGAACATCAGTATTGTCTTGCATGGCTGGTTATGTTGATAATCAATTAGTAGGCACTGCTCCAGATGCTCAATATTACTTGTTCATAACTGAAGATGCAAATTCTGAAAATCCAGTAGAGGAATCGTATTGGGTAGAAGCAGCAGAAATGGCCGATAGTTTAGGAGTTGATGTTATCAATTCCTCATTAGGTTATTTTACATACGATAATATAAGCTACAGTTATTCTTATTCTGATATGAATGGAATCAAAACTTTTGCTGCAAGAGGAGCCGACAAAGCTTTTTCAAAAGGAATGATTTGTGTAACTAGTGCTGGAAATTCAGGAAATTCAGCTGATCCACATATTGCAACTCCAGCAGACGCGATAACTACTTTGACAATTGGTGCAGTAAATGCAACGGAAGATTATGTTTCTTTTAGTTCTATTGGACCATCATTTGACGGCAGAGTTAAACCCGATGTTTGTGCTAAAGGAGCTGGAGCAACCATAAGTAATTCTTCTGGCGTTATAACGACTGCGAATGGAACTTCTTTTTCGAGTCCAATTTTAGCTGGAATGGTAACTACTTTTTGGTCGGCTGTTCCCAATATGACTAATGCTCAAATCGTACAATTTGTAAAAGAATCTGCCGATATTTATGCAAATCCAACAATCTATAAAGGATATGGAGTGCCCGATTTTCAATTGGCTTTAACCAATGCTTTGTCTGTAGATTCATACGAAAACGATTCAATTATATTGTATCCAAATCCAGTTCAGGATAGACTTACAATTGTGTTTCCAGAATCAGAAACAACAAGTAAATTAGTTTTGTATAACAATATCGGACAACAACTTGAAGAGTTTGTTATTTCGGAAACAAATCCAACCATTTATTTAGATAATTTGGCATCAGGTTTGTATTTTTACCAATTGAAAGCAGCAAACAAAACAACACAAGGAAAATTATTGAAATTATAAATGAATAAAATTACCCAACTCTTCAATATAAAATATCCCATTATCCAAGGCGGAATGATTTGGAACA
>NZ_JAIWOF010000162.1 GCF_020217025.1 Flavobacterium sp.
GTGGTTATAAACTGGCAAGTGCCGTAAGTAATGCTGGTGGTTTAGGCTTAATTGGTGCAGGTTCTATGTATCCTGAAGTTTTAAGAGAACACATTCAAAAATGCAAAAAAGCAACCGATAAACCTTTCGGAGTAAACGTGCCAATGTTATATCCTAACATTGAAGAAATTATGCAAATTCTCAAAGAAGAAGGCGTTAAAATCGTTTTTACTTCGGCTGGAAATCCAAAAACTTGGACACCGTTTTTAAAAGAAAATGGCATAACTGTTGTACATGTAGTAAGTAGTTCAAAATTCGCACTAAAAGCTCAAGAAGCTGGAGTTGATGCTGTTGTAGCTGAAGGTTTTGAAGCCGGCGGACACAATGGAAGAGAGGAAACGACAACGTTAACCTTAATTCCAATGGTGCGCGAACAAATTTCAATTCCATTAATCGCTGCAGGAGGAATCGCAACGGGTAGAGGAATGTTAGCCGCCATGACATTAGGTGCTGATGGTGTTCAAATGGGAAGTCGTTTTGCTGCTTCAACCGAAAGTTCGGCGCATGATGAATTCAAAAGAACAATTGTGGAAACGGGTGAAGGTGATACACAATTAACTTTGAAAGAATTGGCTCCCGTTCGTTTAATCAAAAACAAATTCTATAACGATGTTCAGGAATTATATGCTAAATGTCCATCTAAAGAAGATTTAATTGAATTGTTAGGAAAACGAAGAGCAAAAAGAGGTATGTTTGAAGGTGATTTAGTGGAAGGCGAATTAGAAATTGGTCAGATTGCGGGATTAATTCATGATATTTTGCCTGTTGAAACTATTGTTGATAATATCATTACCGAATTTAACATTGCTAAAAAAGAGGTGACTACCTTTGAATTTTAATATAACAACGAAATGAAGAGTTTAAAATACATAGTATTGTTTTTGTTTTTTGCATCGGTGACTACTTATGCTCAAAAATATAATTTCAAAACTTCTGGATATATGGTTAGCCAGAAAGACAAAAAAGGAAATTGGAGCGATTGGTCTAAATTGCAAAAATCTGAAATGACGGTACTGTTAGATATGGAAAGTCACAGAATTGTGGTTTATTCAGAAGTACTTCAATTGTTTTCTATTATGAAATATGGTAATCAAGAAACGATTGGAGACGACGATATGGTTAAATTTAATTGTGTTGATAACAATGGAGTAGAATGCGTTTTGGCTATTTACACTAGAAAAAAACAAGGAGGCAGAAATCAATTATATATTACCTATGAAGATATGATTATTGCTTACAATATGACGGTTCTTGAAGATAAGCCCGCAAAAAAGAAATAATTCTAAACTATATTTAAAATGACTTTTTATTGAATACAATAGAAAGTCATTTTTGTATTTATTAACATTCCATTTACATCAAAAACGTACTTTTGTATAAAATAGTTTTAAAATGAAAAAAGCCTTAGCCGTATCAGTATTACTTGTTTCTTCGCTACTTTCAGCACAAGATAAACCTAAATTAGTAGTAGGAATTGTAGTAGACCAAATGAAAATGGAATACTTATATCGTTTTTCAAACGACTTTTCCGAAAATGGTTTCAAGCGATTAATGAAAGAAGGCTACACTTTCAATAATACCCATTACAATTACATGCCAACTTATACCGCACCTGGACATGCTTCCATTTATACAGGAACTACACCTGCAGTTCACGGAATTGTCGGAAACGAATGGTTCAATAAAGCTACAGGAAAAGATATGTATTGTACAGATGACGCAACGGTTTCAACAATTGGAGACGATTCAGACAAAGAAGGAAAAATGTCGCCAAGAAACTTGCAAAGTTCAACCATGACTGATGAATTAAAGTTATCAACCAATTTTAAAGGAAAAGTTATCGGAATCAGTATTAAAGATAGAGGTGCTATTTTGCCTGCTGGACATTTTGCGGATTGGGCTTTTTGGTACAGCAAAACAGGAGCGTTTATTTCGAGTACGTATTACGGAGAAAAACTTCCAGATTGGGCAACGCAATTCAATGCGGAGAAAAATTATTTGAAATATGTAACCAAAGGTTGGGATTTATTAAAACCAAAAGAAACGTATAACGAAAGCTTAACCGATAACAATCCATATGAAGGAAAATTGTATAAAAAAGCACCATTTATGCCTTACAATTTACAAGACATGTATGATGCCAACGATGCCGGAATTCTTCGTTCAACACCTTTTGGAAATAATTTATTAGCTGATTTTGCTAAAAAAGCCATCGAAAGCGAAAACTTAGGAAAAGACAACATTACCGATTTCTTGGCAGTAAGTTTCTCATCTACGGATTATATCGGTCACGTTTTAGGACCGCGTTCAATTGAATTACAAGACACTTATTTGCGTTTAGACGAAACCATTGCCGATTTCTTAACTTACCTAGACAAAACGGTTGGGAAAGGAAATTACTTGGTTTTCTTAACAGCAGATCACGCTGGGGCTGAGAATGTAACGTATTTGAAAGACAATAAATACAAAGTAGATAACATCAATTACAAAAACATCCAGAAAGACTTAAAAGAGTTTTCAGAAACTACTTTTGGAGAAAACTTAGTATTGGATTACTCGAATTACAATGTGTTTTTTGATAAAGCGAAAGTAAAAGCAAAAGGTTTGAACTTGCAAGAAGTAAAACAAACCTTTAAAGATTATTTACAAAAACAAGACTTCATCAAACGAGTTTATACCGAAGAAGAAATTACCAACGGAAATCCAAGCGATTATTATTTAGACTTTATCACAAAAGGGTACGACCCAACACAAAACGGAGAACTCATCATGATTTTCAAACCAGGTTATGTAGAATATTCTTCAACCGGAACAACACATGGTTCGCCTTATTCTTATGATACGCATGTTCCCTTAATTTTCTTTGGTTGGAACATTAAAAGTGGACAAACCCACGATAGAAAAGAAATCACGCAAATTGCTCCAACAGTTACCCAAATGTTAAAAATTACCATGCCGAATAGTTCTAATGGGAAGGTGTTGTTAGAGGTTTTAAACTCGAAATAAATCAAAAAGCCCGAATTAATTACTAATTCGGGCTTTTCTTTGCTTAACAAAAAAACTAAATTTCAATCATTACCTGATTTTTCAAAATATCATCAAACGTTTCGCGCTCTCGTATTAAATGACCTTTTCCGTCTTTCCATAACACTTCCGCTGGTTTTAGTCGTGAGTTGTAGTTAGATGCCATTGAAAAGCAATAAGCGCCTGCGTTTCGGAAACACAAAATATCACCTTCGTGAATTTCTGTTATTCTTCGGTTGCTTGCAAAAGTGTCAGTTTCGCAGATATAACCTACTACCGAATAATAGCGTTCTTTTCCTTTTGGATTGGAAATATTTTCAATATGATGTTGTGCTCCATATAACATCGGACGAATCAAATGATTGAATCCTGAATCAATTCCAGCAAAAACGGTTGAGGTGGTTTGTTTTACCACATTTACTTTTGCTAAGAAATAACCTGCTTCGCTAACCAAGAATTTTCCGGGTTCAAAAGCTAGTGTTAATGGACGACCATATTCTTTCTCGAAAGCTAAAAAACGTTTCGTTAATTTTCTTCCAAATTCTTCTACATTGGTTTCAATATCTCCTTTTTTGTATGGTACCTTAAATCCGCTTCCAAAATCAATAAAATCTAATTCCGGGAAATTTTTTGCGGTTTCAAATAAGATTTCAGCAGCATATAAAAACACTTCTACATCTAAAATATCAGAACCCGTATGCATATGAATTCCATTGATGTGCATTTTCGTATTCTCAATAATTCTTAAAATATGAGGTAATTGATGAATAGAAATCCCAAATTTACTATCAATATGTCCTACCGAAATATTCGCATTTCCACCCGCCATCACATGTGGATTAATTCGAATACAAACGGGAACATTCGGATGTTTCGTGCCAAATTGTTCTAATATCGATAAATTATCAATGTTGATTTGAACGCCAAGTTGTGCTACTTCTTCAATTTCTTCCATAGAAACTCCATTTGGAGTGTAAATAATGTCTTTTGGGTCAACACCAGCATGTAATCCCAATTGCACTTCTTGTAAAGAAACGGTATCTAATCCAGAACCTAAACTTTTTAAGTATTTCAAAACAGATACATTCGATAAAGCTTTAACGGCATAGTGTACCTTAAAACGTTCTACTTTGCTAAATGCATTTTGTAATCGGTTGTATTGAAAGGCAATTTTTTCCGCATCATAAACGTATAACGGACTTCCAAATTCTGTTGCTAATTGTTGTAATACTTCTGGTTTCATTTTTGATTTAATTTGATGCAAAACTAAATCAATTTTTAAAAGATGCAATTTTTAAAACAATTATTAACAATATATAACAAAATGTTTTATTTGTAACATTTGTAATTTTTTAGAGTTGCAGTTTTAATACGAATATGTATATCAAATTCCCAAATTAAACGAAAAAAAGTTAGTCCATTAAAAATTACTTTGCTATTTTTGTGGCACTTTTTTAAACAAGATAAACGCATAACAATTATGAACATACACGAATATCAGGGTAAAGAAATCCTAGCTAGTTATGGAGTACGTGTTCAACGTGGTATTGTTGCAAACAATCCAGTTGAGGCGGTAGCTGCAGCAAAACAATTAACTGCTGAAACAGGTACAAGTTGGTACGTAGTAAAAGCACAAATCCATGCTGGAGGTAGAGGAAAAGGTGGAGGAGTTAAGTTAGCTAAAAACTTAGACCAAGTAACTGAAATTTCTGAGCAAATCATCGGAATGCAGTTAATTACACCACAAACTCCACCAGAAGGAAAAACAGTTCACAAAGTTTTAATTGCTGAAGATGTTTATTATCCTGGTGAAAGCGAAACTTCTGAATTCTATGTTTCTGTTTTATTAAACAGAGCTACAGGACGTAATATGATTATGTATTCTACTGAAGGTGGAATGGATATCGAAGAAGTTGCTGAGCACACACCACACTTAATTTTCACAGAAGAAATTGATCCTGCTTACGGATTACAAGGTTTCCAAGCTAGAAAAATTGCTTTCAATTTAGGTTTGTCTGGTGAGGCTTTCAAAGAAATGGTGAAATTTATCGATGCTTTATACAAAGCGTATATCGGTTCTGATTCTTCAATGTTTGAAATCAACCCAGTATTAAAAACATCGGATAACAAAATCTTAGCAGTTGATGCTAAAGTAAATATCGACGATAACGCTTTATTCAGACAAGCAAAATATGCTGAAATGAGAGACGTTAGAGAAGAAAACCCAATCGAAGTAGAAGCTAAAGAAGTAGGATTAAACTACGTTGACTTAGATGGAACTGTAGGTTGTATGGTAAACGGAGCTGGTTTAGCAATGGCTACTATGGACTTAATTAAGTATGCAGGTTTTGAACCAGCTAACTTCTTAGATGTAGGTGGAACGGCTGATGCGAAACGTGTGGAAACTGCTTTCCGTATCATCTTAAAAGATCCTAACGTAAAAGCTATTTTAATTAACATTTTTGGTGGAATCGTTCGTTGTGACCGTGTTGCTCAAGGTGTTGTTGATGCTTACAAAAACATGGGTGACGCTATTAAAGTGCCAATCATCGTTCGTTTACAAGGAACAAATGCAGAAATTGCTAAAGAATTAATCGATAATTCTGGTATGCCAATTTTATCTGCAGTACAATTCCAAGAAGCAGCTGACCAAGTAAAAGCAGCTTTATCTTAATCGAATTTAAAATTCAATCATAAAGAAACTCTCAGATTTATCTGGGAGTTTTTTGTTTTTAAACGCTCAATATTTTTTAAACTTCAAAGGATTTCTTACATTAGCAATTCAATTTACAAAACATGATTTCAGAAGCGCAATTTCAAAAAGAATTAGAATTAATCATTAGCAATGCCATTCGTGAAGATGTTGGAGATGGCGACCATAGTTCGTTAGCTTGTATTCCAGCTTCAGCACAAGGAAAAGCGAAGTTATTAGTTAAAGATGAAGGGATTATCGCAGGAGTAGAATTCGCTAAAATGATTTTTCATTATGTGGATAAAGATATGAAAGTGGAAACTTTCATCAATGATGGAGAAAGAGTGAAGCATGGCGACATTGTTTTTCATGTTTCAGGAAGTTCACAATCGATTTTAAAAGCCGAACGTTTAGTGTTAAATTCGATGCAACGTATGAGTGCAATTGCGACCAAAACCAAAATGTTTGTTGATTTACTGGAAGGAACAAAAACTAAAATTTTAGATACTCGTAAAACCACTCCTGGAATCCGTGCCATCGAAAAATGGGCGGTGAAAATTGGTGGTGGTGAAAATCACCGTTTCGCTTTGTACGATATGATTATGTTGAAAGACAATCACAACGATTTTGCTGGAGGAATTCCGCAAGCGATTGCAAAGACAAAGCAATATTTAATCGATAATAACAAAGATTTAAAAATCATTGTAGAAGCCAGAAATTTAGACGAAGTCCAACAAATTTTAGATGCTGGCGGCGTTTATCGAATTTTATTAGACAATTTCGATTACGAAACTACTAAGAAAGCAGTAGCCATGATTGGAAATCAATCTTTGACAGAATCTTCAGGAAATATTAATGAAAAAACCATTCGTAATTACGCAGAATGTGGAGTGAATTATATTTCTTCTGGTGCTTTAACGCATTCAGTTTATAATATGGATTTAAGCCTAAAAGCAATATAATGTATGTCGGAAGAAATAGAAAATAAACTCAACAAAATTCCTCTTGTAAAACAATTAGTTTCGCTTACAAAAGCTGTAAAGCTTAAATCTTTAGAAGGTTTGTCGCTTTATGATATTTTAGAAATGTATGTTTTGGGAATTTTCAAAGGCGCTTTTTCATACAGAGCGAGTGCCATTGCGTTCAGTTTCTTTATGGCGTTATTTCCATTTGCTTTATTTATCTTGAATTTAATTCCGTTTATCCCTTTGGAAAATTTCCAAGCCGATTTTTTAGAGTTTGTAGAAGAAGGAGTTCCACCCAATACTTACGAAGCTATTGAAGCCATTTTGAAAGATATTATGGAAACCAGTCACCAAGGGTTACTTTCATCAGGTTTTATTTTGTCTATTTTGTTGATGACTAACGGAATTAATGCCATTTTAGGCGGATTTGAAATGTCGGCCCATATTACTATAACTAGAGGTTTTTTTAGACAATATTTCATTTCATTAGCAATTTCTTTAGTATTGTCGATGATTTTACTAATCACGGTTGCAGCGATTGTAGTTGCTGAAGTAATGATTCAAAAAATTAATCTTTTTGGAGAAGTAACGGATATCGCATTAATTGAATGGAGTAGATACGGATTCATTCTTTTGATGATTCTAATTACTACTTCAATTTTATATAAATTTGGAGCTAAAGAGACCTCAAGCATGTCATTTATTAGCTATGGTGCTGTTTTTACTACTATTTTAATAATTTTATCATCCTATATTTTCGGAATTTATGTAACTAAATTTGCAAAGTATAACGAGCTATATGGTTCAATTGGTACGCTTCTTGTATTAATGTTTTACATCTGGATTAATTGCATGGTGTTATTATTAGGATTTGAACTAAATGCAACTATTTCAAAATTGAAAAGAAAAAATTTATATATTTAACCAAACTAAAAAAAAAGATTATGAGAAAACAAGTTATTACATTTTTAATGTTGATTGCGACTGTATTCACGGTTAATGCACAAAATACTGTAGCAGGAGTTAAAGTAGACGCTAAAATGAGTTTAGAAGGTCAGTCTTTAGTCTTAAACGGAGCAGGAACTCGTGTTAAAATGTTTATGGACATGTACGTAGGTGCTTTGTATTTAGAGAAAAAAAGTACAAATGCTTCTGAAATCATGAACAGTAAAGAAGGAGCGGCTATTAAATTAAATATTGTTTCGGGTTTAATTACCTCTGATAAAATGATTTCGGCTATTAATGAAGGTTTTGAAAATGCTACTGGAAAGAAAACGGCACCATTAAAAGCTAAAATCGACAAATTCAAAGGTTTCTTCAAAGAAGAAATTAAAAAAGGAGATGTTTTTATTATCATCAATGTGCCTAACGAAGGAGTTGTTGTTTACAAAAATGGAGTTAAAAAAGGAAGTATTGACGGCCACGATTTCAAAAAAGCTTTATTCGGAATCTGGTTATGCGACAAACCAGCTGATAAAGATTTAAAAGATGAAATGTTAGGAAAATAATTCCAGCTAAATAAAATGAAAAGCGTTCTCAATCGAGGGCGCTTTTTTTTTATTCAGGAATTTATCTTTTTTCTGTTTTCTTTTTTCTATTCTCTTTTTCCAACTATATTTGTTCTATGCTGTATTTTATCGAAGTCGTTTTACCATTAGCTGTTTCTAAAACCTTTACTTATCAGGTTTCGGAAGCGGAATTTCACTACATTCAAATTGGAATGCGAGTGGCAGTTCCTTTTGGAAAAACTAAGATTTATACGGCTTTGGTGTTAGATAAGACGAATACGCCTCCACAATTATACGAAGCCAAAGAAATCCATCAAATTTTAGATGAAAAACCAGTGGTGAATTTACACCAAATCGAACATTGGAAATGGATCGCTTCTTATTATATGTGTTCGTTAGGCGAGGTTTTTCGGAGTGCTTTGCCTTCTGGATATATTTTAGAAAGCGAAACCATTATTTCAGCTAAAGAAAATGCCGAAATCGATTCGAATGAACTTAAAGATGATGAATATCTAATTTTAGAAGCTTTAAAAAGTCAATCTTCGATTACGGTTCAAGAGGTGATTAAGATTTTAGGAAAGAAAACGGTTTTCCCAATCATTAATCGATTATTGGCGAAAGGTGCTTTAGTGTTGCAAGAAGAAATATCGGAGCAATACAAGCCAAAATTAGTTCGCTATATCAGATTGCAAGAAGAATTTCTCCAACAAGAACAATTAGCCGAATTGTTAGAAGTGCTGTCCAAAGCAAAAAAACAACGCGAGTTAGTTCTACATTATTTTCAATTACAAGCTCGAGAAAAAGCACCAATTTCAGTAAAAAAACTAATTGAAACTTCTGGAAGTTCTGCTGCAATTGTAAAATCTTTGGTAGATAAAACGATTTTCGAAGAATATTACATTGCACAAGATAGAGTCACATTCGATAAAGAAGAGGATAGTCAATTCACGCTAAGTGAAGCCCAACAAGCAGCTTTTGATAGTATTCAAGAAAATTTCAAAACCTTTGATGTTAATTTATTACACGGCGTCACCGCTTCAGGTAAAACCGAAATTTATATCAAACTTTTAGAACAATATATTAAGGAAGGAAAGCAAGTTTTGTTTTTGTTACCAGAAATTGCCTTAACCACACAATTAGTTCAACGATTAACCGCTTATTTCGGAAATGAAGTTGCCGTTTTTCATTCCAAATACACCAATAACGAGCGCATAGAAGTTTGGAATCAAGTTTTAGAAAATTCGCCAAAAGCAAAAGTGGTAATTGGTGTTCGAAGTGCTTTGTTTCTTCCGTTTTCCAATTTAGGATGTATTATTGTAGATGAAGAACACGAGCAAACGTTCAAACAACACGATCCAGCACCACGATATCATGCGCGCGATGCGGCTATAGTTTTAGCTAAACAGCACGGAGCAAAAGTAGTTTTAGGAAGCGCGACTCCGTCTTTGGAAACCTATTATAATGTGCAATCCAATAAATACGGTTTAACCGAATTAAAAGTGCGCTTCGGAAATGTAGTGTTACCCGAAATTCAATTAGTAGATTTAAAAGATAAATATTTCAGGAAGAAAATGTCGGGACATTTTTCTGATGAATTGTTGGAGGAAATCACCGAAACCTTATCGAAAGGCGAACAAGTTATTTTATTTCAAAACCGCAGAGGATTTTCGCCTTATGTGGAATGTATGACGTGTGGTCATGTGCCACATTGTCCAAGTTGCGATGTGAGTTTGACCTATTACAAATTCAAAAATCAATTGCGTTGTCATTAT
>NZ_JAIWOF010000163.1 GCF_020217025.1 Flavobacterium sp.
TGTGGTCATTCGATTGCAAATCCTACTCATTGTCATAGTTGTCAATCGGTTGATGTTACTTCGAAAGGTTTCGGAACCGAACAAATTGAAATGGAATTGAAAACTCTTTTTCCAGAGAAAAATATTGGACGAATGGATCAAGATACGACTCGGGGAAAGTTTGGCTTCGAGAAAATTATAGATTCCTTCAAAAATAGAGAAATCGATGTTTTGGTAGGAACACAAATGCTAGCCAAAGGTTTGGATTTTGATAATGTAACTTTAGTTGGGATTTTAAATGCCGATAATTTATTGAACCAACCTAATTTCAGAGCCTACGAAAGAGCGTATCAAATGATGATGCAAGTTTCGGGTAGGGCAGGACGTTCAGAGAAGAAAGGGAAAGTCGTTATTCAAACGTATAATCCCTATCACAATACGATTCAACAAGTTTTGGGTAATGATTATATAGGAATGTATAATGAGCAAATTTACGAGCGCCAGAACTTTAAATATCCGCCTTTCTTTAGATTAGTAAAACTTACAATGAAACATCGCGATTTTGATAAATTGAAAGAAGGTTCAATGTGGTTATATAATGTATTATCTCAAAATTTAGACATGCCTGTTTTGGGTCCAGAAGAACCAGCCATTAATAGAATTCGAAATGAATATATTCGAACGATTATGGTTAAAATTCCGGTTCAGAAACATTTAGGTAACACCAAAAAAAATATTGCGAAAGTGCTCATGAGTTTTGAAGCAGTTTCGCAATATCGTGCTATTAAGGTAAAAGTAGATGTAGATGTGTATTAAGCGTTTTCGATAGCTTTTACAATTTCTTCTTTCTTGTTACGACTTAATGGTATTTTTGTATTTCCAATTTCAGCAAACTTACTATTGAATTTTTCTACTCGGTCTAAATTTATAATATACGATTTGTGTACACGAATGAATTTACCTTCTGGAAGTTCTTTTTCAAAACCTTTCATAGTTGATAACACTAAATGACTTTCATCATCAGTAACTACTTTAATATAATCACCATAGGCTTCAATCCATTTAATTTTAGAAACATAGACTTTTAGTTTCTTTAAATTACTTTTAATCACGATACTTTCGCCATGATCTTCATGGTTTTCGTAACGCAAAGCGTGAAGTTCAGTAGCTTTTTTAACGGCTTTATTGAAACGTTCTTTAGAAATAGGTTTTTGAAGAAAATCGGTTGCTTCATAATCAAAAGCTTTAACTGCATAATCAGCTTTTGAAGTAATGAATATAATTTGTGGTTTTGTTTTTAGTCCGTCTAATAAGTCGAAACCGTTTATTAACGGCATCTCAATGTCTAAGAAGATTAAATCAATAGTATTGTTGTTGATACAATTCTTTGCCTCAAGAGCATTGGCAAAATCTCCTACTAAGTTTAATAATGTTGATTCGTTAACTAATTTCGTGATGGTAATTCTTTGAATAGCACTATCATCTACAACGATACAATTCAACTTCATGGGCATATATTTTTTATAGTTTGTTAAAAGTAGAACTATTATTACAAATACACAAGTTTTTTTAATAAAAATTAATAATGTGTTATACTTGTTATTTCAAATAAAAGTATTATTTTTGCACCCAATTTTATAACAATAAATATAAAGATTATGAATCATTATGAAACTGTTTTCATCTTGAATCCCGTTTTATCTGAGCAACAGGTAAAGGAAACAGTAAGCAAGTTTGAAGATTTTCTTACTTCTAAAGGGTCTGAGATGGTATCGAAAGAAGATTGGGGCTTAAAAAAATTAGCTTACGAAATTCAACACAAAAAAAGTGGATTTTACCACTTATTCGAATTCAAAGCGCCAGCTGAAATCATTATTGCATTTGAAACTGAATTCCGTCGTGACGAGCGTGTTATGCGTTTCTTAACTGTGTCTTTAGACAAACATGCAATTTCTTGGGCAGAAAGAAGAAGAGCAAAATTAAAATCTAAAACAAACTAATCATGTCTACATTAGAGCAATCTGCAAAAGGGAAAAAAGACGGAGATATCAGATATCTTACGCCTTTAAACATAGATACAAACAAAACTAAAAAATACTGTCGTTTCAAAAAATCAGGTATCAAATATATCGATTATAAAGACGCAGACTTTTTATTGAAATTTGTTAACGAGCAAGGTAAAATTTTACCAAGACGTTTAACTGGTACTTCATTAAAATACCAAAGAAAAGTTTCTGTAGCTGTTAAAAGAGCTCGTCACTTAGCTTTAATGCCATACGTGGCCGATTTATTAAAATAATATTTAACAAATAGTTGTTGCTTCGCCGTAGGTGAGCTAACTTCTAATTAAAAGGACAACAACATGGAACTTATCTTAAAACAAGACGTTCAAAATTTAGGATTTAAAGATGATGTAGTAACTGTGAAAAACGGATACGGACGTAACTTCTTAATTCCTCAAGGTTTTGCTATTTTAGCTACACCTTCTGCTAAAAAAGTTTTAGCTGAAAACTTAAAGCAAAAAGCGCACAAAGAAGCTAAAATCGTTGCAGATGCAAAATCTTTAGCTGAAGCTTTAAAAGCTTTAGAAATTAAAATTACTGCTAAAGCAGGTGGTGATAAATTGTTTGGTTCAGTTACTAGCGCTAACATCGTGGAAGCGTTAGAAGCTAACGGTCATTCAATTGAGAAAAAATTCATCACAAGTGGTGTGGTAAAACGTGTAGGTAAATATACTGCATCAGTTAGATTACACAGAGATGTTATCGTTGAGTTACCATACGAAATCGTAGGTGAAAAAGCATAATTTTTCTTAAAATATAAATTAGCTCCGATTTTATCGGGGCTTTTTTTTTATCTTTACTTTATGAAATACGCAAGATTAACTAAAGAACAATTAGAAGAATTACATCCAGAATTCATTACTTTTTTAGCTACACAATCAATTGATAAAAAGGAATGGGATGAAATTAAACAAAATAAACCTCATATTGCCGAACAAGAAATCGATATTTTCTCTGATATGATTTGGGAAAAAGCATTGACGAATGTTACGCACATTGATCATTTTTCTAAGAACTACATTTTTCTTTTTAAATGTATGCAAAATGCGGTTTTCTCTTTCGTAATAAAAACCAACAATCCACAAATAGACTTTGTTTCTGCCGATGGAATTCATTGGTTATCTGAAAATTTGTTTTCCGATGATGTAGAAATCACCAGAGGAAAGAAAGATTTATCAGAAAACAGAAACGAATCGTTGTTTGAAATCATCAAGCAAGGAGGAATCATCAGTAAAGGAGAATTATTTACCAAATTAGACAGCTTAATCAATCAGTAAATATGAGCGTTTTAGATACTATTAAGAATTTAAGAGACGAATTAAATCAACATAATTACAATTATTATGTTTTAGATAAACCTACCATTTCTGATTTTGAATTTGATCAAAAGCTAAAACAATTACAAGATTTAGAAGCACAACATCCTGAGTTTTTCGATGAAAATTCACCCACTCAAAGAGTAGGAGGAATGGTTACGAAGAACTTCGAAACGGTAAAACATGAATATCGCATGTATTCGTTGGACAATTCCTATTCCATCGAAGATTTACAAGATTGGGAAACCCGAATTCAAAAGGTTTTAGGCGATGTTCCATTAGAATATACTTGCGAATTGAAATACGATGGTGCATCAATTAGTATCAGTTACGAGAATGGTCGTTTAGTACGTGCAGTAACGCGTGGCGATGGTTTTCAAGGCGATGATGTAACCAATAATATCAAAACGATAAAAGCAGTTCCTATTCATTTAAAAGGTGATTTTCCTGATAAATTTGACATTCGAGGAGAAATTATTCTTCCGTTTGCCGGATTTGAAAAAATGAATCAAGAATTAATTGAAATTGGTGAAACTCCCTATTCAAACCCAAGAAATACAGCTTCTGGAAGTTTAAAATTACAAGACAGTGCTGAAGTTGCCAAACGTCCGTTAGATTGTTTGTTGTACTTTGTAATTGGAAATAATTTACCCTTTAAGACTCAATTTGAAGGCTTACAAAAAGCACGAGATTGGGGATTTAAAGTTCCGACTCAATCTAAATTAGCTAAAAACCTAACCGAAGTTTTTGAGTATATCAATTATTGGGACAAACATCGTCATGATTTGCCTTATGAAACGGATGGTGTGGTTATTAAAGTTAATAATTTACAACATCAAGAGGAATTAGGTTATACAGCAAAATCTCCACGTTGGGCGATGGCGTATAAGTTTAAAGCCGAACAAGTCATTACGAAATTAAATTCGATTTCATATCAAGTAGGGCGAACAGGAGCGATTACTCCCGTTGCGAATTTAGAACCTGTGCAATTAGCTGGAACTATTGTAAAACGTGCTTCGTTACATAATGCTGACCAAATTGAAAAATTAGATATCCGAATTGGAGATGAAGTTTATGTAGAAAAAGGCGGTGAAATTATTCCAAAGATTATTGCGGTTGCCAAAAGAGGAAATCAAGCGGAACCGACAAAATACATCACACATTGTCCGGAATGTCAAACGGAATTAGTTAGAAGTGAAGGTGAAGCCAATCATTTTTGTCCAAATTTCTATGGTTGTCCACCTCAGATTATTGGAAGAATTCAGCATTTTATCACCCGAAAAGCAATGGATATTGATGGTTTAGGTGGTGAAACAGTTGCTTTGTTATTCAATGCAGGTTTGGTTACCAATTATGCAGATTTATACGAACTGAAAAAGGAACAAATCATTCCATTAGAACGAATGGCTGAAAAATCAGCTGAGAATTTAATTAACGGAATTGAAAAATCGAAAACAATTCCTTTTGAACGTGTTTTGTATGCGTTAGGAATTCGATATGTAGGGGAAACAGTTGCGAAAAAGCTAGCAAAACATTACAAATCTATTGATGCAATTGCGCAAGCGAGTATGATGGATTTGATTTTGGTAGATGAGATTGGCGATAAAATCGCACAAAGTGTTGTTCAATTCTTTGAAAATCAAGAAAATATTCGTATTATTGATAGGCTTAAGAGTTATGGAGTACAATTAGAATCAGGCGCAGATGATGTTTTACTTTCTGAAAAATTAAAAGGAAAAACGTTCGTTGTATCAGGAGTTTTTGAAATTTATTCGAGAGACGAACTGAAAAAAGCCATTGAAGATAATGGAGGAAAAGTAGGAAGTTCCATTTCATCAAAAACCGATTATGTAATTGCTGGAGATAATATGGGGCCATCCAAACTAGAAAAAGCAAATCAATTAAAAATTGCAATTATATCAGAATTAGACTTCAAACAAATGATAGATGCTTAAAGTAAATTCGGCTTTAATATTATATTTCACGGCTTTTATTTTATATGTATTTGCTGTTTTAATTGGAAGTGATAATTTGGAGCTTTTTAGTAAGCCAATTATTATTCCGTCGATTTATTATTTCTATTATATTAGTGTTAGAGGTAAGATTGATTATTTGTTTTCTTTTTCTGTTTTATCCTTCTTTATTGGTGAAATTTTACATCTAATTAGTAGAGAGGAGTTTAATGTTTTGGGGCTTATATTTTTATTAATTCCATATTTCATTATATTGTTTTTTATTTTTCAAGATTTAATCTATTATTTGAAAAAGAAAAAAATTAATTTGAAAACCTTTTCTTTTTTCATTATTGTAATGCTTTTAGTGTATTTGTTTTTTAATGTACTAATGATGATGATAGAGGAAAATAGCCTTGAATTTTTCATTTATTGTTTGTACGCAATATTATTGTTGTTAATGGGAATTTTAGCCTTTGTAATGCTAATTAACTACAATAATAGAACAATTTTGTACACGGGTTTTATGGTTGGTTGTTTTTTATTATCCGATTTGTTTTTTGTTTTTTCAAAAAAAATCCCCGATTTATTAGCCTTGAAGATGATTAATGTTACAACTCAAGAGTTATCGTTTTTTTGTTACATAAGTTATTTTGTTTACAGAACTAAATTTAAACTTTATGGTAAGAGAGATATTCAAGACTGATAAAAATATAGATAGCCGAGCTAGTGGAGCTTTGTACATCTATTTTATTTCCTATTTGTGTTATTTGTTTTTTTATAGGGTTTATGGTGATTTAGACATTGCTTTGATTTTTAAACCCATCATAGTTCCAAGTATCGCTTTTGCTTACTTTTTTATAAGTAAATCAACCAAAATATATTTGAATTTATTTTTGTTTTTAGTAATCTTTTTTGCTGATAATTTGATTTTGATTGAGGGAAGAGATATTAAAGTATTTTCCACCTATTTGTATCTAATAGCCATAGGTGTTTTATTTAGTTATGTAGTTACAGATTCAAAAATCTTCAAAAGAAACCTCTTTTTAAAAAACAATTTCAATTATTTTATAATTTCTTATTTGTCGTTGGTCATCTTTTATAAGATTGCAAGTTTGACTTTAAATATGGAGTTTAAAGAAATTTTTGTAGTTATTGGTTACGTTGTAATGTTTTTGATAGTTTTATTACTAAGTATTTATAATGCCTTACGATTTAAATCAATTGCATCTAGATTTTTGTTGTTAACGATACTCTGCTTGTTTTTTTCCGATGTTTTAATTGCTTTGAATAAGTATTACTCAAAAAATGATATATTAATTTATATCGCTTGTTTGATTGAAATACCGGTATATTATTTTCTTTTGAAATATTTACTTTACAGAGAAAAATAGTTATACAATAATGTTTTTTGATTGATTATTATAGAGTTTGTCGTTAGATAAATAAAAATCAATTCTACCTAAATTCACTCCAAAACAGCCTACTTGATTAATCAAAACTTCTTTTCCTTCGCTATTTTTTTCAATAACCGGTTTGTCTAAAAAAGTGTGCGTGTGTCCGCCAATAATCAAATCGATATTTTTTGTTTTTTGCGCTAAAACAATATCACTAGGTTTTTCAGGTTCGTCTTTGTATTTGAATCCTAAATGCGACAAACAAATCACTAAATCACATTTCTTTTCTTCTTTTAGAATTCGAGTCATGTCTTGTGCTACTTCAATTGGATTGTTGTAAACCGTTTCTTTGTAAAGTTTTTTGTCAACAAGTCCGTCTAATTGAACGCCTAATCCGAAAATTCCAATCTTGATTCCGTCTTTAATGATTATTTTATAAGGTTTTACAATATCATTCAAAACCGTATTTTTAAAGTCATAATTAGCCGATACAAAATCAAACTTTGCATGTGGTAATTGCGCATAAAAACCATCAATTCCGTTGTCAAAATCGTGATTTCCCATGGTGGCCACATCGTATTGCATCATGCTCATTAATTTGAATTCCAATTCACCACCATAATAATTGAAATACGGAGTTCCTTGAAAAATATCGCCAGCATCTAACAAAAGCAAGTTTTTTTCTTCTTTTCGAATGCTTTCAATGATAGCAGCTCTTCTGGCAGCGCCACCCATATTTGGATTTTTAGGATGATCGGCCGGAAATGGATCGATATGACTGTGCGTATCATTCGTATGTAAAATAGTAATCTTTTTGGTGTCAATAGTAGAAAAACTACTTAAACTCACTCCTGATAAACCAAGTAGAGCCGAACTCGCAGCTGTTTTTTGGATAAAATCTCTTCTCTTCATAGCTCTAAGTATTATTCTAAAATTATTTTTTCTGTTGTAATATTCGGAATTGTATCTACTTTCTTGAAATAATCAATCATCATATTTCTAAGCTTGTATTCCATGTCAAATTTGATTTTACTTTCTTTAAAAAACGTCATATTATCACCTCCATTGGCTAAATAATCGGAAGTTCCTACATAATAAATTCGATTTTCATCTAAAGGTTGATTGTTAATTTCAATCTTATTTATTGCTGAAGTTGACTTATCAATATAAATTTTCATTCCGTACAAAGGATGAGGCTTCTTTTCTTTTATGATGTATTCGGCTAACGTTTTGATTTCTTTTCCGGTTAATCCCACAATGAACAAACTGTTTTCAAAAGGCATCACTTCAAAAGCAGTTCGCGTAGTTACATCGCCTTTTGGAATGACAGCTCTTATACCGCCATGATTTAGCAAACAAATATCAATCGTTTTGTTTTCTCTTTTTTGAAAAACCGGATTTCCAAGTTCAAAAGTTATTTCGGCCAATAAATTTCCGATATTCGATTGCCATGTTCCTTTGCTTTTGTCTTGTGTTTCTGGACAATAAGCTAAAACACTGTTCAAATCTTTATTGATGTTATCACTGTAAGGTTTTACGTAAGTTGCAATGGCTTCGTTTTCGCCTTTTTCATTGGTAACACCTATTTTTTTTCCTTCAATTTTAGTAGTTTGATAGGAAGAAGTTGATTTACAAGATATAAAGAGATTAAATGTTAATAATATAACAAAAAATCCAAAAGATATCGTATTCTTTTTTACATTTACAAGCATAACAAAAGCTTAAATTTTTAATTTTGTCGAATAGGTAAAAATACTATGTTTTATAATATTATAAAGAACTTTTTTCTTAAAAAAAATGTTACTAAAAAATTAGCAACTCAAAATTCGTCTGGTTCAAACGATAAAGTGTTGACGGTTGGAGTTTTAGTAGACGAAACATATTTCAATGAAACTAGTCAATTAGTGGAGCGAATTGTTTCTCAGGGAATTCAAGAAAGTAATATTTCTATTTTGGTTTATAAAGATAAAATTAAAAAGAAAGAAGTAATAAACGAATCCTTTTTGTCGTTGAAGAATATTTCGATTTCAGGAGAAATCAATAAAAAAGAAGTAAACGATTTTGTCGAAACTCCTTTTGATTTGTTAATCAATTATTACGATGTTAATAAAAGCGGTCTTTTGTTATTGTCAACCAAATCAAAAGCCAAATTTAAAGTAGGATTTGACACGGTTGACAAAAGAGTCAATCATTTTATCATAAAAACAGTCGTTGAAAATTTTAATGAGTTTGTTTTAGAACTGTTTAAGTATTTGAAAATTTTAAATAAAATATAAAAAATGCAATCATTTATTGGTACAGGTGTTGCTTTAGTTACGCCATTTAAAAAAGATTTTTCGGTTGATGTAGAGGCTTTAACTCGAATAGTGAATTATGTAATTGAAGGTGGAGTAGAGTACTTGGTAGTTTTAGGTACTACAGCAGAATCGGCAACGTTATCACAAGACGAAAAAGAATTGGTTATCGATACGATAATTAAAGCGAATGCAGGAAGATTGCCTTTGGTTTTAGGTGTTGGAGGTAACAATACGCACAAAGTTGTTGAAGAATTAAAAACAAGAGATTTTTCTCATTTCTCAGCGATTTTATCGGTTTCGCCTTATTATAATAAACCTACGCAAGAAGGTATTTACCAACATTTTAAAGCAGTTGCTGAAGCGTCTCCAATTCCAGTAATTTTATATAATGTACCAGGAAGAACAGCAAGTAATATGTTGCCATCAACGGTTATCCGAATTGCATATGATTTCAAAAATGTAATCGGAATTAAAGAAGCTGCTGGCGATATCGTTCAAGCAATGAAATTAATCCAAACAAAACCAGAAGGATTTTTAGTGATTTCTGGAGATGACATGATTACTTTACCAATGGTTTTAGCGGGTGGAGCAGGAGTGATTTCGGTAATTGGGGAAGGTTTTCCGAAGGAATTCTCTGAAATGGTACGTTTAGGTCTGCAAAGAAAAGTAGATGAAGCGTATAAATTACATTACCTTTTAGCGGATAGTATTGATATGATTTTCGAACAAGGAAATCCTGGCGGAATTAAAGAAGTCTTTAAGGCATTAGGTTTATCAGAGAATACAGTTCGATTGCCACTTGTAAATGTAAATGAAGATTTAGCTACAAGATTGCATAATTTTACAAGAAAATTAAGTTAAAAAAAAGATTTTTATAGTAATTAAATAATGCCTAAATTTGCAGTTGCTTTTTTAGGTGACATCTTATTGATGTTTATAAAGAAAAAATATAAAGCCAAATGAATAAATTTTTTAGTTTCCTTATTCTTACCATTT
>NZ_JAIWOF010000164.1 GCF_020217025.1 Flavobacterium sp.
TATTGGTGTCATGTAGTCCTTATCAAAAGGCTTTGAAGTCGGATGATGTTGCCGTTAAAAGCGAAGTTGCAAATGCAATGTATGATAAAGGGAAATATGATAAAGCAATCAGATTATATGAACAAATTGCACCAGTTTATAAAGGTAAGCCCAATGCTGAACGAATGTTTTATTTATATTCTAAATCACTTTATAATACGAATCAATTTTATTTAGCAGGGTATCAATTTGAAAATTTTGTTGCTACTTATCCTAGAAGTGAAAAAAGAGAAGAGGCTACATTTTTGGCTGCTGAATGTTTTTATAAATTATCTCCTGCATACAGTTTAGATCAAACAGATACTCAGAAAGCACTAGATAAAATGCAACGATTTATTGATGTTTATCCTGAATCAAGTTATTTGGCTACAGCAAATAAATATGTTAAAGAATTAAGAGAAAAGCAAGAAAAGAAAGCATTTGAAATAGCAAAACAGTACAATTCTATTTCTGATTTTAAAGGAGCTTTAAAAGCGTTTGATAACTTTATTTTGGATTTTCCAGGAACCCCATATAAAGAAAAGGCATTGTATTACAGATTGGATTCAGCATATAAACTAGCTATTAATAGTATAGAATCAAAAAAACAAGAGCGTTTAAATTACGCCAAAACAACTTATGCAAATTTGATTAAATTCAATGCTGCAACAGAATATAAAGAAGAAGCTGATAAAATGTTAGCTGAAATTGAACAAGAATTAAAACAATTTTCTAAATAAAAGTAAATCATGGATTTAAAGAAAACAAATGCTCCTGTAAACACTATTACTTACAACAAAAGTAAATTAGAAGAGCCTACTGGAAACATTTATGAAGCGATTACTATCATGGCAAAACGTGCTAATCAAATCAATACTGAAATCAAAAAAGAATTGATTGAGAAATTAGAAGAGTTTGCTACTTACAATGATAGTTTAGAGGAAGTTTTTGAAAACAAAGAGCAAATTGAAGTTTCAAAATTCTATGAAAAATTACCTAAACCACATGCTTTAGCAGTACAAGAGTGGGAAGAAGGTAAAATCTATTACAGAGAAGCTAAATAAATCAATATGTCTGTTTTAAGCGGTAAAAAAATCTTGCTAGGTGTATCTGGTGGTATAGCTGCTTACAAAACAGCCAACTTGGTTAGACTATTCATAAAAGCAGGCGCACAAGTACAAGTAGTAATGTCGCCTGCTTCTTTGCATTTTGTTACGCCACTTACTTTGGCAACCCTTTCTAAAAATCCGGTTTATTCAACTTTTTACAATGAAGAAGAAGGAAATGGAGAATGGAATAATCACGTAGAATTAGGATTAAGGGCTGATTTAATGCTTGTTGCTCCAGCTACTGCAAACACCCTTTCTAAAATGGCAAATGGCAATTGCGATAATTTATTAATTGCAACTTATCTTTCTGCTAAATGTCCAGTTTACTTTGCACCAGCAATGGATTTGGATATGTACAAACATCCGTCTACTTTGGATAGTTTTCACAAGTTAAAATCATTTGGAAATATTATAATTCCTGCTGAAAGTGGTGAATTAGCAAGTGGTTTGTCTGGTGAAGGAAGAATGGCCGAGCCTGAAAATATTGTTTCGTTTTTGGAACATGATTTACTAGAAAAATTACCACTTAAAGGAAAGAAAATTTTAATTACCGCTGGTCCAACCTATGAAGCTATTGACCCTGTGCGTTTTATTGGAAATCATTCTTCAGGTAAAATGGGATTTGATATTGCAAATGAAGCTGCTAATAAGGGAGCGGAAGTTATCTTAATTTCAGGACCAACGCATTTGAATGTACAAAATTCAGCTATTAAATTGATTCGAGTAATTTCGGCACAAGAAATGTACGATGCTTGCCATGAATTTTATAATAGTGTTGATGTAGCTATTGCAGCAGCAGCTGTTGCAGATTATCGACCAAAAAATGTAGCTAACCAGAAAATAAAAAAGAACGATGCAACGTTCTCTATAGAATTAGAAAAAACAAAAGATATTTTAGCTTCGCTTGGCGAACAAAAGAAAAATCAATTCTTAATTGGATTTGCGTTAGAAACTGAAAATGAAATTGAACACGCAAAGCAAAAAATCCAGAAAAAAAACTTAGATTTGATAGTTTTAAATTCTTTAAACGATGAAGGAGCTGGTTTTGGTAAAGCTACTAATAAAGTAACTTTTATATCTAAAGATTTTACAATTGAACCTAAGGAATTAAAATCAAAAGAAGCGGTAGCTCAAGATATCATTAATAAAGTAATTCAATTTTATGATGCGTAAAATAGTAGTAGTATTTATTTTCTTGTTTTCATTAGGTAATGTGTTTTCACAAGAGCTTAATGCGACAGTTTCTGTTAACTATCAACAGGTAGCTAATGGAAATCCTCAACTTTTTAAAAATCTTGAAACGCAAATAAAAGAATTTTTAAATACTACAAAATGGACTAACAAAGAGTATACTGATGTGGAAAAAATTGAATGTAATTTTTTTATTAATGTTACCTCTTACGGTTCAAACGTTTTTGAAGCCACATTGCAAGTGCAATCTTCAAGACCGGTTCATAATGCTACTTTGGCTTCTCCTATTTTAAACATAAACGACAAAAATTTCACTTTTCGATTTATCGAATTTGAAACCATGATTTACGACCAAAACTCGTTTAACTCAAACTTAGTTTCTGTATTGGCATTTTATTCTAATCTTATAATTGGAATGGATATGGATTCTTTTGCTTTAAATGGAGGATCAAAATACTTAGAAGTAGCTTCAAATATTGTTAACGTTGCTCAGTCTAGTGGGTACAAAGGTTGGTCACAATCAGAAGGGAATAATAACAATCGTAACTTTTTAATTTCGGATATGTTATCTACTACTTTTGCACCCTTTAGAAAAACACTTTATGAGTATCATAGACTTGGTTTGGATACCATGAGTGAGGATGTGAAAAAAGGAAAAGAAAATATTGCAAATTCAATAGAAACTTTGGCGGAAATTCAAAAAACAAGACCTAATTCATTGTTAGTTCGAACTTTTTTTGATGCAAAAGGAGATGAATTAGTTTCCATTTTTTCTGGTGGACCACAAACAAATAATGCTAAATTACTAGAAACTTTAAATAGAATTTCTCCTCTTAATTCTCAAAAGTGGAATAAAATAAGATAGTTCAATCGCTTAATGAATATTTAACTTATGTTACTTTCACTATCCATAAAAAATTATGCGTTAATAGAATCGCTTGAAACTGATTTTTCCAATCAGTTTTCTGTTATTACAGGAGAAACCGGTGCTGGAAAATCAATTCTTCTAGGTGCTTTAGGTTTGGTTTTAGGAAATAGAGCCGATTTAACTTCGCTTAAAGACAAAGAGCAAAAATGTATTATTGAAGCACAATTTAATATTGCCAATTACAATCTTCAATCTTTTTTTGATGAAAATGACATGGATTATGAAGATAAAACCATCATTAGAAGAGAAATTTTACCTTCGGGAAAATCGCGTGCTTTTGTAAATGATAGTCCAGTAAATCTTCAAGAATTGCAAGAATTAGGTGCGATGTTGTTAGATATTCATTCCCAACATCAAACCCGAGAACTTACAGAAGAAAACTACCAAATAGATATTTTAGATGCGGTTGCCAATAATGGCGAATCCGTAAATTCATATAAGAACTCATTAGCTGATTTCAAGTCGACTCAAAAAGAGTTGAAACAATTGATTTCGGAAAAAGAAGCTTTGGTAAAAGAATACGAGTACAACTCCTTTTTGTTGAACGAACTTTTAGCAGCCAACTTAATTGATGGAGAGCAAGAAGCGCTAGAACAAGAATTAGAACAATTAAGTAATGTTGAATTCATAAAAGAAAATTTCGAACGAATTTTAGCTATTGCCAATGAAGAACAAGTTGGCGCCTTGGTAAATTTGAAAGAAATTAAAATTTCACTTCAAAAAATAGCTGGTTTCTCCAGTCAAAATGCACAATTATTAGAGCGTTTGACAAGTAGTTTACTTGAAGTTGAAGATATTATTTCGGAATGCGAACAAAACAATGAAAAGATTTTAGCCGATCCTGAGCGATTAGAATTGGTGAATACAAAATTGCAAACCATCTATAATTTACAGAAGAAACACCAAGTGCAAACGATTTCCGAATTGTTGGTAATTCAAAATGAATTAGATGCTAAAGTTATTCGTGTTGATGATTTGGATGGTGCCATTAATAAATTACAATCTGAATTAAATTCGAAACAACAAAAAGTTGATGAAATAGCAAAATCGATTTCTGAAAACAGAAAGAAAACCGCTCCAATTTTAATTGAAAAAATTAAAGCAACTTTATCACAATTAGGAATGGTAGAAGCCAATTTTCAAATCGAAATCAATCATACTGATTCGTATTATCCAAAAGGAAAAGACGAAGTGGTTTTGCTATTCTCGGCTAACAAAGGAACTAGTTTTGGATTATTAAAAAAAGTAGCTTCAGGAGGAGAAATGTCGCGTATCATGTTAGCAATTAAAGCTATTTTAGCGAATTATTCCAAACTTCCAACTATCATTTTTGATGAAATTGATACAGGAGTTTCAGGTGAAATTGCAATTAAAATGGGGGAAATCATGAAAGATATGAGTGCAACTATGCAAGTATTTGCCATTACACATTTACCACAAATTGCGGCAAAAGGAAATTCGCATTATAAAGTCTCAAAACGTAATCAAGGAGATACTACCATTTCAGAATTAAATCTGTTGACACAAGAGGAAAGAATACAACAAATAGCAGAGATGTTATCAGGAAAAGAAATTACAGATTCGGCTTTACAACATGCAAAAGCTTTGTTGAATTAATTTTTTAAAGTACTTTTGCTTTCCATTTTAAACGACAACAAATCAATTATAAAAATAGAATATCATGATTATAGAACCAAGAATGCGAGGATTTATTTGTTTGACAGCTCATCCAAAAGGTTGCGAACAAAATGTAAAAAATCAAATTGAATATGTAAAATCGAAAGGTAAAATCAACGGGCCTAAACGAGTATTAGTTATTGGTGCTTCAACAGGTTTTGGTTTAGCTTCAAGAATTACAAGTGCTTTTGGTTCTGATGCTGCAACTATTGGTGTGTTTTTTGAAAAAGAACCTTCAGAAGGTAAAACAGCTTCTCCAGGATGGTATAATTCAGCTGCTTTCGAAATGGAAGCACAAAAAGCTGGATTGTATGCAAAAAGTATCAATGGTGATGCATTCTCAAACGAAGTAAAACAGCAAACTATTGATATGATTAAAGCTGATTTAGGTCAGGTGGATTTAATTATTTATAGTTTAGCTTCTCCAGTACGTCAGCATCCAGTAACAGGTGTTTTACATCGTTCTACTTTAAAACCTATTGGAAGTACTTTTACAAATAAAACCGTTGATTTTCATACGGGTAATGTAACAAGTGTCTCAATTGAACCAGCTAATGAAGAAGATATTGCGAACACAGTTGTTGTAATGGGTGGTGAAGATTGGTCAATGTGGATGGATGCATTAAAAGGAGCAGGAGTTTTAGCTGAAGGCGCTACCACAATTGCTTATTCTTACATAGGACCTGAGGTAACTGAAGCGGTTTACAGAAAAGGAACTATTGGAAGAGCAAAAGATCATTTAGAAGCTACGGCTTTTGAAATTACAGAGAAATTAAAAGATATTAACGGAAAAGGGTATGTTTCTGTAAACAAAGCGTTAGTAACTCAGGCGAGTTCAGCAATTCCAGTAATTCCATTATATATTTCATTGTTATATAAAATCATGAAAGCAGAAGGAATTCATGAAGGTTGTATCGAGCAAATTCAACGCTTATATGCAGAGAGATTGTATACGGGTAAATCAGTTCCAACAGATGACAAAGGAAGAATTCGTATTGATGATTGGGAAATGAGAGCGGATGTTCAGGAGAAAATTGCTAAATTGTGGGGTGAATCTACAACTGAAACTTTAGTGGAATTAGGAGATTTAGCGGGATACAAGCAAGATTTCTTAAACTTATTTGGATTTGGATTTGACGGTGTTGATTACCAAGAGGATACCAATGAAATGGTCATGGTGCCAAGTATTAAATAATAACAAAATAATATTAATTTGTTATATAACCCTGATTTTTCAGGGTTTTTTGTTTTTTATCGGTAAAAAGTGATTTTTACCGATATTTTTTTTTCCCGTTTTTTTTAAGTGAAATAATTCTCATTAAATTAGCAGATGCTTAACAATTAATTAATTAATTATTTATTTCATGAAAAAAATTACTTTATTTTTATTTGTCCTCTTTTCGTGTTGGCAAATTAATGCACAGTCCATAGTTATTGGTACCGCCACTACTACGACTACGAGTACTGGTAATGACCCAATAGATGGATATTACGAATCTTTTAGGTATCAGGTGGTATATACAGCTGCTGAGCTAAGTGCCTCAATGACTCCTTATGATGAAATTACAGCTCTAGGATTTTCAATTGCAGGTGATTATGGCGGCGGTAATTTATTGGGTTACACCATAAAAATGGGGCACACATCTGCATCAAATTGTGCTGCACATATTAATTCATCTACGATTGTAGTTAAAAATCCTTTTAATTACAATCCAACAGTTACTGCTGCAGGTGTTTTTGATATGATTACATTTGATACTAATTTTGTATGGAATGGTGTTGATAATGTATTAGTTGAGATTTGTTCTGACGGACCAAATCCATATACATCTCCTTATGGACAGGTACGTGCTAATACTTCTGTAACTAATGGTTCACGTTTTGTAAGAGCTGACGGTGCTACTTCATGCGGTGTAACTACAACTACAACTAATGGAAATAAACCTAATATTCAGTTTAGTTATATTGAAGGTACTCCACCAAGTTGTTTACCTCCTAATGCTTTGGCGGCTAACAGTATAACAAATTCTAGTGCTGTATTAGGATGGAATGAAAATGGAACAGCTACTGTGTGGAATATTCAATACGGTATTACAGGATTTGCTTTAGGTTCAGGTATTATTGTTCCAGGTGTAACCAATACCTACTCATTGCCAGGTTTAACTTCAAATACTCAATATCAATATTATGTTCAAGCTGATTGCGGGGGTACTCAAAGTACATGGAGTGGTCCGTTTTCTTTCAGAACATTATGTGATGCACTACCTGTGCCTTTCAATGAATCTTTTGATTCTACTTCAACAACAGAAGCTTGTTGGGCAGTTTTAAATGTTAATGCGGATGCAGATACTTGGAATTTAAATGATACAAGTGCACCTATTTCAGGTAATCAATCTGCGATTATTAATACGGATTTTAATAATGGTGCTAATGACGATTGGTTAATTTCTCCAAAAATCACATTAAATGGAAATCAAAGATTAGTTTTTAAAAATAAGGTTATATCAGCTACTGAACCAAATGACTTTAGAGTTATGTTGTCTACTACCGGGGCTTCACCTTCAGATTTTACAACTACCTTGATGCCTCTTACATCGTTTTCAAATACTAATACTGAGACTCGAATTATTCCGTTAACAGGTATAACAGGTAATGTGTTTATTGCTTGGCATGTTCCAGCAGGTGGTTTAGATGGATGGATTTTATATATTGACGATGTAGTTGTTGAGGATATTCCTTCAACACCTCCAACATGTACAACTATTTTATCTCCTACTAGCGGTGCTATTAATGTACCAAATCCAACTGTAACATGGGCTGCTAACATTGATGCTACTGGATATAATATTAGTGTAGGAACAACTCCTGGAGGAACTGATGTGTTGAACAATTTTAATGTTGGTAACGTACTTTCTTACACAATTCCTAATCTTGAAGGAGGTTCAACTTATTATGTAACTATTTATCCTTATAATGTAAACGGTCAAGCTACAGGATGTACTGAAATTAATTTTTCTACTTGTGACATAGCTACTATACCTTTCAATGAAGAGTTTGAATCGATAACAACTGGTGTTCCTTCTTGTTGGGGAATCGCGTCAACTCCTACAAATTCAGGTTATAATTTCTCTAGTTTTGCAACAGGTAATACTGGAAGAGGTTTACGATTTGATTCATATTTAAATGCAAATGGAAATACCGGTGAATTAACCACTCCTGTTATTGATGCTTCTTCAGTTTCAACATTACGTTTGAAGTTTTATTATAAAAATCCAACAGGAGGTAATTTTGAAGTTTATGTTTCAACAAATGGAGGTTCAACATATACTTTGTTAGAATCTGGTTTAACTGGCGCTGCCAACTGGACTTTGAAAAGTTATGTTTTAACAAGTTACATTGGTGCAAATCTTAAAATTAAGTTTAAAGGAATAAGTAACTACGGAAGTGGGGATGCTTATATTTATTTAGATGGTGTTGTACTTGAAGAAATTCCAGTTACTTTACCTTCTTGTGTAGCTATTACTTCACCAGCTAATGGTGCTATTAATGTTTCTAATTCTACAGTAACTTGGTTAGCAAACGTTGATGCAACAGGTTATAGAATTAGTGTTGGAACAACTCCAGGTGCAACAGATGTTTTAAATAATTTTGATGTTGGTAATGTATTGTCTTATTATTTATCTAACTTAGTAGGAGGTTCTACTTATTATGTTAGTGTATTTCCATATAATCCTTATGGTCAAGCAGTGGGATGTACAGAAATCAATTTTACAACTTGTGATGAATTAGGAGATTTCTTTGAAAATTTTGATACACTAACGGCTACGGGTCAAATTCCTTCTTGTTGGAGTAAGATTTTAAGTAATGGTGTTAGTACTTTTGCAACCGTTGGATCTTCAACAACTAACTTTAGTGCTCCATATAGTATTTCTTTATACAATTCAGATTCACCTGCTACAGCTAATATAATGTTAGTTACACCTTACATCAATAATTTAAGTGCAGGTACTAACAGATTGCGATTTGTTGCTAGTAATTCAGTAGCTTCACAAGATGTTATTGTAGGTACTATGAGTAATCCTAGTGATGCTAATACTTTTACACCTTTACAAACAGTTGATATCAATGGAACTTTTACTCAATATATTGTAGATTTTACAGCTTATGCTGGAACAGATAAATATATAGCAATTAAACGATTATCAACATCTACATATTCTTATGTTTATATAGATAATGTAATTTGGGAAGCAGTACCATCATCTGCACCAGCTTGTGCAACAAATGTTGTAGCAACGCCTCATCCAACTTGTGGTAACTTTGCTACCACAATTACATGGAATGCTTCTTCTGGAGCAGACGGATATTACATTTCTATTGGTACAACTCCTGGTGGAACAGACATTGCTAATAATGTGAATTTAGGAAATGTTTTAACCTATTCATTTACAGGTAATGCAGGTAGTATGTATTATTATACTATTTATCCATTTAATGCAATAGGAACAGCAGTTGGATGTGCTGAAGCTTCTTTTACAACAAATGTTAATGGATGTTTTTGTATTCCAACTTATACAAATGGTGGAACTGGAGATAATATTACTAATGTGGTAATCGGTTCTTGGTCTAACGCTTCAACAGGTAATGTTTCACCTTATTATGAAGATTTTACATTACAACAACCAGCTCCAATAGCTATTCCAACAATGACTGCTGGATTAAATTCAACAGTTGCTGTAACAATGGGTACTGATGGAACTCAGTACAGTAGAGTTTGGATTGATTTTAATCAAAACCTGACTTTTGAGCCTTCAGAATCATTTTCTTTAGGAACCTCTGCAGGAGGCAGTGGAACTTCTAATATTATTGTTAATGTACCAGCAGGTGCAACTTTAGGAGTTACTAGAATGAGAATTAGAGGTGGTGATGATGCTGCTATTCTTAATACACAAGCTTGTGGAGCTTCTTCAAGTACATATGGACAAACAGAAGATTACTTAGTTAATATATTGCCAGCTCCATCTTGTTTACCTCCAACAGCTTTAAATGCAACTGCGGTAACTTCTTCTTCAGCTAA
>NZ_JAIWOF010000165.1 GCF_020217025.1 Flavobacterium sp.
TTTAGGTTGGACTGAAGCAGGAACTGCAACTATGTGGGATGTAGAATGGGGAACTTTTGGGTTTACTCCAACAGGAACACCAACAATTACTAATGCTACTAATACACAGCCAATTTCGTCATTGAGTCCTAATACTACATATAGTTTTTATGTAAGAGCAAATTGTGGTGCAGGTGGTTACAGTACTTGGTCTGGTCCATTTAGCTTTACAACGTCATGTGTTGCAGATAATGTACCTTACACTCAAAATTTTGAATCGGCAACTGTACCGGCATTACCTTCTTGTACAACACAACAAAATGTTGGAACTGGTAATCTTTGGACTGTTCAGAATAACGGTGGTTATGGCTTTACTACAAACGCTTTACGTTATTCTTGGAATAGCTCTAGTGATGCTAATGTTTGGTTCTATACAAATGGAATTAATTTAGTAGGCGGAACTACTTATAAAATTACTTATGATTACGGAGGTACAGGAACTACTTTCCCAGAAAAATTAAAAGTATCTTATGGTAATTCAGCAAATGCTGCTGCAATGACAACTTTATTAGCAGATCATCCTAATGTAGTAAACGATACTCCAGTTAGTAATTTGGTTAATTTTACACCTGCAACATCAGGAGTATATTATTTCGGATTTAATGCTTACTCAATAGCTGATCAATTCTATTTATTTGTTGATAATATTGTAGTTGACGTTGCATTATCTAATGCTAATTTTGATAATTCTAATTTCATTGCCTATCCAAACCCAGTTAGAGATATTTTAAATATTTCTTACACAACTGAAATATCTTCTTTAAGAGTAATCAATATGATTGGTCAAGAAGTAATTTCAAAAAATATTAATGCTACTTCAACTCAGGTTGATATGTCTGCATTAAGTGCTGGTGCTTACATTGTAAATGTAACAGTAGGTGACTCAGTTAAAACTTTAAAAGTTGTTAAGCAATAATATTAAATTATGTTAATGATTAAAGTCCCGATTTATTCGGGACTTTTCTTTTTTACTATCTTTGTTAAAAATTTAAAATGTATTTTTCGTTTATTGTTCCCGTTTACAACCGCCCTGATGAGATTGATGAATTGCTTGAAAGCTTAACCAACTTTACTTCTTCAATTCCTTTTGAAGTAGTAATTGTTGAGGATGGATCCACAATTCCTTGTCAAAATGTAATCGAAAAATATATCGAAAAATTATCTATTTCTTATTATTTCAAGCCTAATTCAGGTCCAGGAGATTCCCGTAATTACGGAATGAAAATTGCTAAAGGCGATTATTTTATTATTCTTGATTCTGACTGTATCATTCCTTCAGATTATTTAAATCAAGTTCAAAAAAGTTTAGAAGAAGAATATGTAGATTGTTTTGGAGGCCCAGATGCGGCATTGGATTCGTTTTCCGACATTCAAAAAGCAATTAATTTTACAATGACTTCTTTCTTAACTACCGGAGGAATTAGAGGTGGAAGTGAAAAAGTAGATAAATTTCAACCTCGAAGTTTTAATATGGGATTGTCCAAAAAAGCTTTTGAAGCCTCAAATGGTTTTGGAAATATTCATCCAGGAGAAGATCCAGATTTATCTATTCGATTATGGAATTTAGGTTTCAAAACTAAGTTGATTAAAAATGCCTTTGTATATCATAAAAGGAGAATTAGCTGGGAAAAGTTCCAAATACAAGTTAATAAATTTGGAAAAGCGCGACCAATTTTAAATTCATGGTATCCAGAGCATAAAAAAATTACATTTTGGTTTCCAAGTTTATTTTTATTAGGCTTTCTATTCTCTGCGTTATTGACCATTTTTAAAATATACTTTTTTATTGGTGTTTACGGATTATACTTTTTGTTATTATTCATAAGTTCATTACTATCCAATAAAAGTCTCAAAATAGCGTTATATTCTGTATGGGCTGCGTTAATTCAGTTTTATGGTTATGGAAAAGGATTCTTTCTTTCATACTATAAAGTTGAGGTGTTAAAGCAAGAGCCTCAAAAAGCATTTCCTGAGTTGTTCTTTAAGAAATAAGATATGACAAAAATAATTGGTTTAACAGGAGGAATTGGAAGTGGAAAATCTACTGTTGCAAATTACATTGCTTCAAAGGGAATTCCTGTTTACATTGCCGATGAAGAAGCCAAAAAAATTATGGAACGCGAGGATGTAAAACAAAAAATTAAAAATTTGTTTATCGAATCTGTTCTCAATCCAGATAATTCACTAAATCGTAAAAAAATAGCCGAATTCGTTTTTAATAATCCCCATAAATTAAAAGAATTAAATGCCATTGTTCATCCCGAAGTACAACTCCATTTTAAAAATTGGATAAAAGAACATGAAAATTTTCCTTACATAATTAAAGAAGTTGCCATTCTTTTTGAAACAGGAGGAAATAAACAATGTGATAAAGTTATTTTAATCACTGCTCCCGAAGAACTTAGAATAGAAAGAGCTATGAAACGTGATAATTTAACAAAAAAGGATATTTTAGTTAGAATAAAGAATCAAATTTCTGAGTCAAAAAAGAAAGAATTGAGTGATTTTATTGTAGAAAATATAAATTTGAATAATACTTTCTTAAAAATCGACGAAATTCTTAAAATATTAGCAAAACTTTAAAAAAAGGTTTATATGTTAATCTTTGGTTAATGTATTTTAACAAGAAATGTTAAAATGTTAAATTTGTTTCGATGAATAAGTCAAGGTTTAGATTATTGGTCTTTTTAATGAGTTTATCATTAATTGGAATCATCTTAGTTCAATTGTATTGGATTTCTACTTCTTTGGATAAAAATGAAGAAGAATTCAAGTATCACGTTCAGCAAGTTTTAGGAAATGTATCCAATACCATCAAAGAAAAAGAATTAGTTTCTTTTTATAATTATTATAACAAAATTATTGATAGTACTGGAAAAATACCAAAGGAAGAAGAATTAAAGGAAATTTACTTCTACGAACGTGACAAAAAAACAAATGAAACCATAATTTACACCAATACTTTAGTAGCGGAAAACTATGGTATTAATGGTTCGTTCTTTGATAAAAATGCAAATTCAGTTAATTTTGGAAACGTGGTTTCTAAAAGAAAAACAGAAATTTTTAATGGAAATACCATAAACGATGGAAGTTTGCAAGTGCGTTCTTTTCCAGATGTTACTATTAAAAAATCAGGAAGCGTTTCTAGTTTAGATAAAGCCAATTTTGAGGTTGCTTTTAAGGATGTAGTGTCATTAAAACCATTGCAAGATCGAGTTACTACTGAACAATTAGGTAAGTATTTAAAAGATGAACTTCACAAATATGGCGTTAAAACCCCTTTTGAATTTGGTATTTATAGTAATGGTTTAGCAACAAAAGTGCGTTCTGAAGATTTCAAATATGATGTAAAAACCACTTACGGAATTCCTGTTTTTCAGGATAATGAAGGAATGTCTAAATACCAATTGTTAGTTACTTTTCCCCAAAAAAATAAATTTGTATTCTCTTCTTTAATTGGAATTTCGAGTTTGTCGTTATTGTTTACGTTAGTCATTGTATTAACCTATTCAAGTGCGTTGAATCAGTTAATCAAGCAGAAACAAATTTCAGAAATCAAAACCGATTTCATTAACAATATGACACATGAGTTCAAAACACCTATTGCTACCATTAATTTAGCTTTAGATGCCATTAAGAACCCAAAAATCATTGAAGATAAAGAAAAAGTACAACGTTATCTTCAAATGATAAAAGAAGAAAATAAGCGTATGCACGCTCAGGTTGAAAACGTATTGCGTATTTCTAAATTAGAGAAAAACGAACTTGATATCTCAAAAGAGCCAAGAGATGTAACCGAAATAATTGAAGATGCTATCGAACATGTTAGTTTAATAGTAGAAGATAGAGAAGGAATTATTCATTCGCATTTTAATGCACAACGAAGCACGATTCTATTAAATGAGGTACATTTTACGAATGTATTAGTGAACGTGTTAGATAACGCTATAAAATATTCGCCAAATGCGCCTGTAATTGATGTTTTTACAGAAAATATAAAAGATTTTATTCTGATAAAAATACAAGATCAAGGTGCTGGAATGACTAAAGTAGCACAAAAAAGAGTTTTTGAAAAATTCTACCGTGAACATACGGGAGATTTACATAATGTAAAAGGTCATGGGTTAGGATTAGCCTACGTGAAACAAATTGTAGAAGATCATAACGGTCAAATATTTGTTGAGAGTGAAAAAGGTAAAGGAAGTACCTTTATTATTAAAATGCCATTAATAAATTAAAATATACATACAATTACTATGGAAGCAAAGAAGATATTATTAGTTGAAGACGATCCAAACTTCGGTGCGGTTTTGAAAGATTATTTAATGATAAATGATTTTGAAGTTACGTTGGCTAAAAACGGAATGGAAGGTTTTGAGAAATTCAAAAAAGACACCTACGATTTGTGTATTTTAGATGTGATGATGCCATACAAAGACGGATATACTTTAGCTAGAGAAATTCGTGAGAAAAATCAAGAAGTGCCTATCATCTTTTTAACGGCTAAAACTTTGAAAGAAGACGTTCTAAAAGGATATAAAGTAGGAGCAGATGATTATTTGAATAAGCCATTTGACTCTGAAGTACTTTTAATGAAAATCAAAGCGATTATTCAAAGAAAAGCATCAGAAGTAAAACCTGATACGACTAAATTCGAGTTCGAAATTGGTAAATTTCACTTAAATTCAAAATTACGTTTCTTAACTTATCCAGGTCAAGAACCAATTAAATTATCACCAAAAGAGTGTGAACTTTTAAAAATGTTAGCACTTCACGAAAATGATTTAATGCCTAGAGAATTAGCCTTAACAAAAATTTGGAGAGATGACAACTACTTCACATCAAGAAGTATGGACGTTTACATCGCTAAATTGAGAAAATTCTTAAAGCAAGATGAAAACGTAGAAATCTTAAACATTCACGGAGAAGGTTTTAGATTAGTAATCAAAAAATAATAAAAAAAGTCCTGAAATATTTCAGGACTTTTTTTATTCAATTATTTCTAAAGCATAACAAATCTTGTCGTCTTTGGTGATAATATAGGTGTTTTCATTTTTTGAAATCACCGCCTCATCATTCCAATTTAATTCTTTTAAGAAATTCATTTCAAAACCTTTTATGTGTTGTTTTAAAACGAGTTTTCTATCCATAGTATTCAGACACCATTCCAAGTATTTCACGTTATTAGCATGATTTACAATATCCAAATCCGATAATTGTACTTTATAATCCAATACCTTTTCAAACGGAACATCTAAATTAATACGCTGAACCGATTTTTCAGTAGCGGTATGTTCTGGATATTTGATAAAATGTTCGTGTGGTAACGCTAAATTTTCTGGGCGTCTAATTTGGGTATTTAAAACAGCCCAGTAGGTTTCGCAACCAGCTAATTTTTCATCACCGCGATACAATTCTAAACAACGTGTAGAACGTGAATTTTCTAACGATTTAATCCAAGTTTTTACCGTTACTTTTTCTTTCCATTTCGGTAAGCTAATGATTTCTAAACGCATTTTGCTCATTACCCAAGCTTGATGATGTTCTTGCATATCGCTAAAACTAATCCCGCCTAAATCGGCATGAATTCCGGCTGTAATTTGAAAAATATTACATAACTCAGTATATTTCAATAAACCATTTGGGTAACATTGCAAAAAGTTGATTTCGTATTCTTGTTCTAAAATGGATGTAAAATTGGGTGAAATGGGCATTTTTTATTGTGTTTTTTGAATCTGTGATTCAATATTTTTAATAATCTCGTTTCTATCATTCATATAATCAAACCAACTCACGTTTTCCGTTCGTTTAAACCATGTGATTTGGCGTTTAGCAAAGCGTCTGGTATTCATTTTAATTTGTTCGATAGCAAAATCTAAAGTTGTTTTTCCATCAAAATAATCAAATAATTCTCTGTAACCAACGGTTTGTAAAGCATTCAGCTGTTTGTTTGGATACAAAGTTTGTGCTTCTTCTAGAAGTCCTTCATTTAGCATAATAGCAACACGTTGGTTGATTCTATTGTACATGATTTCTCGGTCGGCTTCTAAACCAATGATGATAGGAGTGAAGTTTCTCACATTTTTTCGTTTTCCAATAAAACTCGAATACGGTTTTCCAGTTCCCAAACAAACTTCTACAAAACGTTTCATACGTTGTGGATTTTGTAAGGTTTGCGGATTTTCAGTTTGTAACTTTTGGTAATATTCCGAATCTAATTTTTGAAGTTGTTCTTGTAAATAGGTAATTCCTAATGTATCATATTTAGTATTGATTTCAGTTCGAACCGAATCATCAATATCTGGAAAATCATCAAATCCTTTCAAAACAGCATCGACATACAATCCAGAACCGCCAACCATAATTTGAATGTTGTTTTTCTGAAATAATTCGTCCAATTTAGCTAAAGCTTCTTGTTCAAAATCACCTACTGAATAACTTTCAAAAATGGATTTATTTTGAATAAAATGATGTGGAGCAGCTGCTAATTCGTCATTAATTGGAACAGCAGTACCAATTTTCATTTCTTTAAAAAACTGGCGACTATCGCACGAAATAATATCACAACCAAAATGTTGAGCTAAAGCAATGCTCAACGCTGTTTTTCCAATGGCTGTTGGACCAATAATGGTAATTAGGTAATTCATTTTATAATTCTCTTCCGCAATCTTGGCAATATTTTGCGTTTAATAAATGTTCTGAATTGCCACAGTTTTGGCAAACTTTGGTTTCGCTTTCTTTTACAGATGGTTTGTTTTTAGCAAATTCTGCCGAAACTATTCCTGTTGGAACTGCAATAATTCCGTAACCCATTATCATTACAAAAGAAGCAATAAACTGACCTAATGGCGTTACAGGTGAAATGTCCCCATAACCAACCGTTGTTAAGGTTACAATTGCCCAATAAATTCCAGTTGGAATACTTGTAAAACCTCCTGCTTCGCCTTCAATTACATACATTACAGAACCAATAATAATTGTACTAATTAGCATAAAGTACATGAAAATCAATATTTTTCCTTTACTTGCCACTAACGATTCTCGCAAATGAGAAGATTGATTATTGAATTGAGGATGGTTTAATATTTTGAATAAACGCAATAATCGTAAGGCTCTAATTACTGTAAATACGCTTGTTCCTACGAAGAAAAATGACAAGTACATCGGTAAAATCGCTACCAAATCGATAATTCCGTAGAAACTTAAAATGTAATTGATGGGTTTTTTAATCGTGATGATTCGCAATATATATTCGATAGTGAAGAAAATGGTAATGACCCATTCTGAAATCAAGATGAAGGTATGGTATTTTCCATCAAATTCTCTTACGGTTTCTAGCATTACTAAGACCACACTCAGTAAAATTAAACCTAAAAGTATTAAGTCGAAAAGTCTTCCCGCAACCGTATTTGTTCCGTAGATAATGATGTGAGCTTTTTGTTTGAAAATCTCGTATTGCGACTTAACTTCATTCATAAAAACAAAATTAAGCAATTAAAATTGAATTACTTTGTAAACTTTATTTTTGCGTAAATAGGTTTGAATAATCGTTTTTGTATCACGATTATGTTGCATTGGAATGATAATATTTTTAAGAATATCAATATTGGTAATTTGATAATTTAATTCATAAAAACAATACCCTTTATAAATTCCGTTTTCAATTAAAATTGCACTTCTTTCATCAAAAGTTCTTCCACGATCGATAATCACCATGTTGTTGTTTTCAAAAGTGTTCTCTTCGATGAATTCTAACACGCGTTCGTTATAACTTTCTGGATTTTCTTCTCCCAAACAAGCACCATTGCATTCTTTAATTTTGTATTGAAAACATCCGTTTTGGGTTTCATACAAGCCATTGATTTTCTGACACAAATTGTGTTTTTCTGTTATCTTGAACAACGCATTTTTACCTTCTTGTAACGAGGTAAACGAAGTGATTTCTTTCTTTCTACCATCCGCTTTTTCAATGCTTAAAGCAATGTAACCTTGTTCATTTTTATGTTGATATAAGGCATATTGGAAAATACTTTTGCGTTGGGCTCTGTTATAAATCGGTTTGTTGATTTTTATTTCTTCACTTTCTTTTAAAAGAGCTATTAATTCGCTTCCTGTTTCTTCAAAAGTTACCGCATAAACATCGCGTTGGATTTTTTTACTTTTGCTTGATGTTCCTGTGAAATGTTGGTTAACACGTTTCTTGATGTTTTTACTTTTCCCAATGTAAATCAAATCGCCTTTTTCGTTGTGAATGTAGTAAATACCTGTTTTTGAAGGTAAATTTTCTACGATATCCAATAGTTTTGGCGAAATTCCCGATTTGATTTCGGTTTTAATGAAACTTTTTACGATTTCTTTCTCGATGTCCTTTACCAATAACATTTTGAATAATTTCACCGTAGCTAAAGCATCACCACTTGCACGATGTCTGTCTGCCATTGGAATTCCAAGCGAACGCACCAATTTCCCTAAACTATACGATTCTTGACCTGGAATTAATTTTTTAGCTAATTCAACGGTACAAAGTGTTTGTTTTTTGAAATCGTAACCTAAACGTCTAAACTCGGTTTTTAATATACGATAATCGAAAGAAGCATTGTGCGCTACAATAATGCAACCTTCCGTAATTTCGATAATTCTTTTGGCGACTTCGTAGAATTTTGGAGCACTTCTGAGCATAGCGTTATTAATCCCCGTTAACTTCACAACAAAAGGTTGGATCGGTTTTTCGGGATTTACAAGGCTAATGAATTGATCGATTACCTCATGTCCATCAAATTTATAAATGGCGATTTCGGTAATTCCTTCTTCGTTGAATTGGCCTCCAGTGGTTTCTATGTCGATTATGCAGTAAATAGTTTAAAAGTTTAAAAGGTTATAAGTTTAAAAGAGTTTAGTTTATTTTTTTATTCTCGATTATCTGCTTCCAAAGATACTACTTCCAATTCGAACCATCGTACTTCCGCATGAAATTGCTAATTGATAATCGCCCGACATGCCCATGGAAAGAATTGTGAATTGTGAATTGTGAATTGTGAATTTGTCAAAAATCGTTTTTAGATGTTTGAATTCTTTCTCGATTTGGTTTTGGTTTTCTGTGAAGGTTGCCATTCCCATTAAACCTACAATTCGGATGTTTTTATAGTTTTCCTTGTCATTCTGAACTTGTTTAAGAATCTCGTCTAATTCTTGTTTGTCTAGTCCAAATTTACTTTCTTCTTCCGCAATGTAAACCTGCAACAAGCAATCAATCACACGATTGTTCTTAGCCGCTTGTTTGTTGATTTCTTGCAATAATTTCAAACTGTCCACACCATGAATCAAACTCACATAAGGCGCCATGTATTTGACTTTATTCGTTTGCACGTGACCAATCATGTGCCATTCAATGTCTTTTGGCATGACTTCCCATTTGTCGGTCATTTCTTGGATTTTGTTTTCTCCAAAAATACGTTGCCCAGCATCATACGCTTCCATTAAATCCGCCACAGGTTTGGTTTTTGAAACCGCAACTAAGGTAACGTGAGCTGGAAGTTCCGATTTTATGTTATTCAGGTTTTTTGAGATTGACATTATTCAGTCTTTTTATTGTTTAGATAATCAATTAATAAAGAATTTAGTTTGTTTCTAAGTTTTATTGAAAATGGATTTTCAATTTCTTTGAAAGAATGAATTTTATTTTCATTCAAATTAGTTTCAAATCTTTCTTCAATTTTAGTTTTTATATCCGTTTTTACAATGTAAATATTTATTAAGATTGGGTTATCATTAGAAAAATAGAATTCGAAGAAATAATTTAATTTCGTCTCTTTATCACTAGAATTTTCTTCATATGTTGAATAAACTAATTTATCATTAGAAAAAATCTCTGTACTATTGAAACCTCCAATTGTTTTTTTGTTTTTTTTTATAACTCCACTCGATTGAATTTTGTTTTTTGAAGTTTTAGCAATACTGTCAA
>NZ_JAIWOF010000166.1 GCF_020217025.1 Flavobacterium sp.
TTTTATGAATAGTTAATTCTTTCTCTTGCGAAAAACAAAAGTTAACAAACAATAAAAAGAATATTATTTTTTTCATTTTTATGTGATTTCTCCTCTGTCGAAATGACAAAGTTGTGTCTTTTTTCTTTTCTCTTGCTTCTTTTCTCTAAAAACTATAACTCATAAACAACCAAACCGCTTCTAAACTTCGGTTCAATATAGGTTGATTTTGGAGGCATGATTAAATTGTTATCGGCTAATGCTTTGATTTCGTTAATATCGGAAGGGTAGAGCATGAAGCCTACTTCAAATTCGCCTTCGTCAATTAAATCTTTTATAACGGATATCGATTGCTTTCCTGGAATGTAATCAATGCGTTCGTCGTTTCTTAAATCTTCGATTCCTAATAATGGGAAAAGGACTTTGTCGTATAAAATTTGAGCATCTAAATTATCTAAAATAGAAGCTTGCTGGTGATTTTCTTTTTTGTAGAACAAAGCGTAAAAACTTCCGTCCAAGTACATTCCAAATTCAAACTTGTTTTGGGGTTTCCAAATTTCTTGGTCTTTAGCCACAATGACGAAATGTTCTGATAATTTTTTAATAAAAGTATCTTTAGATAATCCATTCAAATCGCGAATCAAGCGGTTGAATTCGTAAATTTTCACATTACTTTCAGCAATTAAGAAACTCATGAAATAATTCAGATTTTCGTTTCCTAAATGTTTGTCTTGCTCGAACAACAATTCCGCCGAAGCCGAACGATGATGTCCATCCGCAATATATAAATTGGGAATATTTTCGAAATGTTCTTGCAACCAATCAACTTCACTTTGGGTATCAATTTTCCAAAGTGTGTGTTTTTCTTTATTGGTTGTCGAATATTCGTAAACTGGTTTGCTCTTTTTTCGTAACGCAATAAACGTATTGATTGCTACACTATCAGGATAGGTAATCAAAACAGGCTCGGTATTGAAATTGGTTTGATGCAGATAGTCTTTGAACAATTCTACGCGATATTGCAACGTATCTTCGTGCTTTTTGATGACGTTATTTTGGTAATCTTTCACCGAAGTTCCCGCAATAATTCCAGTAAAAGTCTGTCCTTTTGACTGGATTTCGTACAGATAAAAAACAGGATGTTCTTCTTCAATAAGAATTTGATCGTGTTTGAAATCTTGATATTTATTGGCAACGGCTTTAAAACGCTTTTCCCAAGACACTTTTTGCGCATTGGCATAAGCAGGATGAATCACATGTAAAAACGAATACGGATTGAAATCCAACCAAGCAGCAAGCTCAGCCGAACTATAATCGTCATAGGTTCTACAGGTTACCAATGCCACTTTATCTGGCGCTGGACGTACTGCTTTGAAAGGTTTTATTTTGGCCATTTTTGAGTGATTAGTAATTAGTGATTAGTAACTAGCTATTCACTAATTACTAATCACTTTTCACTTTATTTAGAAAATTGTTTCGAAACTTTCTCTGCTTTTTTGCTTTCTGAGTAATCGTAGAAACCTTCTCCAGATTTAACGCCTAATTTTCCAGCCATTACCATGTTTACTAATAACGGACAAGGAGCATATTTTGGGTTTTTGAATCCGTCGTACATTACGTTTAAGATTGACAAACAAACGTCTAATCCGATGAAGTCAGCTAATTGTAATGGTCCCATTGGGTGTGCCATTCCTAATTTCATAACCGTATCGATTTCGTAAACACCACCAACACCATTGTATAACGTTTCGATAGCTTCGTTAATCATTGGCATTAAAATTCGGTTGGCTACGAAACCAGGATAATCGTTAACTTCTGTTGGAGTTTTTCCTAATTTCACAGATAAATCCATGATGATTTTCGTAACTTCATCTGAAGTGTTATATCCACGGATGATTTCTACCAATTTCATAATCGGCACCGGATTCATAAAGTGCATTCCGATTACGCGCTCTGGATGAACTACGTTAGCCGCAATTTGAGTAATAGAAATTGAAGAAGTATTCGTAGCTAAAATTACGTTATGATCGCAAACTTCACTCAATTGTTTGAAGATGTTGAATTTCAATTGTACGTTTTCTGTAGCAGCTTCCACAACTAAATCACATCCTACAACGCCATCTTTAACGTCGGTATACGTGATAATATTTCCGATAGTTTTATGTTTGTCTTCTTCGGTGATACTTCCTTTAGCTACCATTCTGTCAAGGTTTGCAGCGATAGTTGCCATTCCCTTTTCTAATGATTTTTCTGAAATATCGATTAATTTTACGGTAAATCCGCTTTGCGCGAAAGTATGAGCAATTCCGTTACCCATAGTTCCTGCTCCGATTACTGCGATTGTGTTCATTGTTTTATTTTAGGTTTGTTTGGTTTTTATTTTCTTTCGTTCATGCACTCAATAATTTGATACGCCACACGAAGTGCTTCGGTACCATCTTCTAAAGTTACGATTGGAGTGGTATTGTTGTTGATGGCATCTGCGAAAGTTTCTAATTCGTCTAAAATAGCGTTATTAGCATCCACTTGTGGATTATCAAAGTAGATTTGTTTTTTTACACCTTCTGCATTTTGTAAAATCATGTCGAAATCGCCTGGAACTTCGGGTGCGTCTTTCATGCGGACCACTTCGCATACTTTATCCAAATAATCCACCGAAATGTAAGCGTCTTTTTGGAAGAAACGCGATTTACGCATGTTTTTCATGGAAATTCGACTTGAAGTAATGTTAGCTACACAACCGTTTTCGAATTCAATACGTGCATTCGAAATGTCGGGAGAATCTGAAATTACAGCAACACCACTAGCATTAACTGATTTTACTTTCGATTTTACCACACTCAAAATCGCATCAATATCGTGAATCATCAAGTCCAAAACCACAGGAACATCCGTACCACGAGGATTGAATTCTGCTAAACGATGCGTTTCAATAAACATCGGATTGTTAATTTTATCTTTCACAGCAGTAAACGCTGGATTGAATCTTTCCACGTGACCCACTTGCCCTTTTACATTATATTTATTTGCTAAAGCGATAATTTCTTCGGCTTCGGCAACAGTATTTGAAATTGGTTTCTCGATGAAAATGTGCTTTCCAGCTTCGATAACTTGTTTGGCACATTCAAAATGTTGCATCGTTGGTGTTACAATATCTACTACATCAACTGCAGCAATTAATTCGGCAATAGAATCGAATTTGTTATAACCAAATTCGGCTGCTACTTTATTGGCGTTTTCTTCAAAAGCGTCGTAAAAGCCAACTAATTCATATTTTTCAGATTGATTTAATAATCGCAAATGTATTTTTCCAAGGTGACCTGCACCTAAAACTCCCACTTTTAGCATAAAAAATTAATTTTATCAAAAGTACGATTTTAGTTGAAAGTGCAAAAGATTAAATTCCGAAACTTCTTAAAAAAGTTAGTTTATTTTCTGATTTGTTTTTTGAGATTTTAAAGCTATTTTTACCCAAACAAAATCATCCCAAATTGAAAGATACTAATAAACATCAAGGACTTAGAAATCAGTTGGTAAAGCAATTGGAAGAAAAAGGAATTACCGATAAAAACGTGTTAGCGGCTATTGGAAAAATTCCGCGTCATTTGTTTTTAGATTCTAGTTTTGAAAATTTTGCTTATCAAGATAAAGCGTTTCCAATTGAAGCGGGTCAAACTATTTCCCAACCTTATACTGTGGCGTTTCAAACGCAATTATTAGAAGTGGAAAAAGACCATAAAATTTTAGAAATTGGAACCGGAAGTGGTTATCAAACCGCTGTTTTGTGTATGATGGGAGCCAAAGTATATTCGGTAGAAAGACAAAATAAATTGTTTAAAATCACTTCGAATTTGTTACCTAAATTGAATATTCGACCAAAATATTTATCGTTTGGAGATGGTTACAAAGGTTTACCAGAATATGCGCCTTTCGACGGAATTATTGTGACAGCTGGTGCTCCGTTTATCCCACAACCTTTGATGGCACAATTAAAAATAGGAGGTAGGTTAGTAATTCCAGTTGGAGAAAAAGAACAAATCATGACCTTGCTGATTCGTAAAAACGAAACCCAATTTGAGAAACACGAATTTGGTGATTTTAGATTTGTGCCTTTACTTGAAAACAAAAACTAATTAGCGAAGGTTCGTTAATTTTTGTTTCAAAATTTCTAACTCGTCCAAGATGGAAGTGATTTCTTTTTCTTTAGAAGAATTACCGACTTCAATTCCTTTTTCTTGAAGAATTTCGGTGATGGCTTGAATGGCAAATGGATTTAAATCGAAGTTATGATCTAATTTCACTTTATACCAAGCTACTAATAAAGGTTTCAAATCGATTTCTAAAATTTGGGCAAGCGTTTGAATTTGTTTTTTGGTTGGAATACGAAATCCGTTTTCAAACTTACTAATCAAAGCTTGGTCGATTTTTGCGATTTCTGCTAACTTTCTGGTTGAAAGTTCTTTATCTATTCGAGCTTGTTTTAAAATTTCTTTCATAAAAGTATGATTAGAAACTTTTCTTAATTCGGTCGATATCGCGTTTGGTATCTTGTTCTTTTAACGATTCACGTTTGTCGTAATTCTTTTTACCACGACATAGCGCAATATCTAGCTTTGCTAACCCTTTTTCATTGGTAAACAAACGAAGCGGAACAATGGTTAGTCCTTTATTATCAGAATCTTTATCGAGTTTTTTTAGTTCGCGTTTATTCAATAATAATTTACGCTCACTTTTTGCTTTGTGATTGTAATGCGTACCATATAAATATTCCTCAATGTGTGAATTAATTACGAATAATTCGCCATCATGAAATTCGCAAAAACTTTCAGCAATAGAAGCTTTTCCGAGACGAATTGATTTGATTTCGGTTCCGGTTAAAACGATTCCAGCGGTATATCTGTCTAAAATTTCGTAATCGAATTTAGCTCTTTTATTAAGTATGTTAACTGTCTTTTGCATAAGGACCACAAATGTAAATTAAAATTACAGTATTAAAAAAAGATAATTACAGATTAATATTTTTTAATCTATGATTTATATCAGTTTTTAGGGTTTTACATCTGAATATCTTTGACTCATAATTTTAAACTAAATAAAAAATGAGAAAAATAGTTTTTGCTTTGATGGCAATGTCATTAATGACAGTAAATTTTGTAAATGCACAAGACAAAGAAACAAAAGAAGAATCAAAATCAAATGAATTTAAAAGATGGCAAGTTCGATTAAGAGCAGTTGGAGTTGCTCCAGATGAAAGTGCTAAAATTGGTATTATTGGGGGTGATGTTGCAATCTCGAATGCTTTAATTCCTGAATTAGACTTCACTTATTTCTTTACAGAACATTTTGCGGCGGAATTAATTTTAGGAACTGCAAAACATGATGTAAAAGCTGTTAATACTGCTGCTGGTAATGTAGATTTAGGAAGTGTTTGGTTATTGCCTCCAACATTAACGGCTCAATATCATTTTTATACATCAGATAAAAAAGTTTTCAAACCTTATATCGGAGCTGGTGTAAATTATACTTTGTTTTACAATGTTAAATCAGGTGCAGTTGCCGATGTAAAATATGATAATGCATTAGGATATGCAGCTCAAGTAGGTTTTGACTTAATGTTAGATGATACATTTTTCATAAACGTAGACGCTAAACGTTTATTTTTAAGCACTGACGTAACGGTTGACGCTTCAAATTTAGCTCCTGGATTGAGTATTCCTGCTACAGTTGACATTGATCCTTGGTTGTTTGGTGTTGGTGTTGGAATGAAGTTCTAAAAGCTTATCGGTTAGTTTTAATCTTAAAGAGATTACTCTAGGGTAGTCTCTTTTTTTTGGCATGTATTTTAAAGTTAGCTTAAATAATGCTTAAGCCCTGAAATAAAAGAGAAAAAAGTAATTTTATTTAGTTTTTTTTTATAATTTTATTTGACTAACCTAACTAATGAACTATGAATACAATATTTGAATTAATCGACAAAGAAATAATTACATCTTTAAATTTTCCAAAAGAAGATGTATTAGAAGATAAAGAAGATATCGCGGAACGCAGAAATGATTTAGATAGAGCACTTTCTTTGGGTAACCTAGAGCATGTTAAGATTAAAATTTATTTTGAAGATGACATGTCAAAAAAAATGGTAGAAACTACTATTTGGGGAGTTACAGATAGCCGAGTTATTTTAAAACAAGGTGTTGTAATTCCAGTAAATAGGATACATAAAATTGTTTAATTTAATATTTGATTTCTTATGAAAAAAATCGCTCTTTTGGGTTTATCCCTATTATTTACATTAGGTTCTTTAGCACAAGAAACTAAAACAACAAAAGAAGCTAAAAAAGCTACGACAGAAAAAGCTGAAAAAAATAAAAAAGAAGCTGAAAAGAAAAAGAAAGAGGCAGAAAAGAAAGCGACTTCAGTAAAAAAAGATTCTAAATCGAAAGCAGATGAGGCTTCTGCAAAAGGCAAAGCTACTGCAACCACTTCTAAAGCAAAAGCCACTGCAAAGCAAGAAGAAACGAAAGCAAAAGTTGATGCTAAAAAAGCAGAAACTAAGGCAAAAGTAGAAACAAAAAAAGCTGATGCTAAAACAAAAGTAAAGAAAACTGAAGCTGAAGAAAAAGAAGACTTAAAAGAAACGACAGCATCTAAGATAGCTGAGAAAAAAGTAAAAGATAAAGTTACTGGAGAATACAAAGGAAAAAAAGTATTTACAGGTCCAAGAGGCGGTAAATATTATATCAACAAAAACGGTAATAAAACCTATATCGACTAAATTAAAAATCCCGAGAAATCGGGATTATTTTTTGTTAAAATTTCGTTTTAAAAGTCCGTAAATTACGGTATCTGTAAATTCATTGTTGTAATAAAAGTTCTCTTTAAAATGAGCTTCTTTTTCAAAACCATTTTTTTGTAAAACGCGCTCTGATGCAATGTGTCTAGAATCAATAACAGCTTCAATAGAATGAAAATTTAAGGTATTGAAAGCATAATTTAATAGCGTTTTAACTGCTTCTGTAACATAACCTTTTCCGTTGTGTTCAGGTACAATCATGTAACCTAATTCGGTTCTAAAATGTTCAGGTTGTGTTCGATAAAACCCCATAATCCCAATGCACTTATCGCTTCCTTTTTCGGTTACAGCCCAATTGATATCGAGATTTTCGTCTATTTTATCGTTAATGATTTTGATGTGATTCAAAGCATCTTCAATATTTGTAGCGAGTGGTCTCGGAATAAATTTCATGGTTTCAGGATTGCCTCGAAGTGCTAAAACTTCTGGAGCATCTTCATTGGTTAGCTTTCTAAAACGCAAACGTTCCGATTCTAGTATCGGAAAAGGAGAGAAGTTGAGTTGTAACATTTTTATAGTTTGTATTTTTTTATTGAGTTTGAAATTGCTCTTGAATAGCCTTGTCTTGTTTTTTACTGAAGAAAATCAACATACAAATAGCGCCAATGGTTGCATACAGCATATCCGATTGTGTGTCCCAAACGTAGCCTTGTGTTCCCAAAAACGCATCGCCACCTTCCCCAGTACACAAAGAAACACCCCATTCTAACCATTCGTAAGCGGCACTTATTGCCAAACAAACCGCTACAATGATGAAGTTGAAGAAACTTTTGTTAGAAATAACATTTTTACGAATGAATAATTCTCGCACAATCATAGCTGGAACAAAGCCCTGAGCAAAATGCCCAACTTTATCGTAGTTGTTTCGAGTTTGATGAAACGTTTCTTTTATCCATTCAAAAGGTGGAACTTCTGCATAAGTATAGTGTCCGCCAAGGAATAAGATGTAGCAATGAATGAGAATAAAAAAGTACGTAAAATTGGTAAACTGAAAACGCTTAAAGGTAAAAGCTAAAATTGCGAATCCAATAATGGCAGGTAAAACCTCTAAAAACCAAGTAAAATATTCTTTTGGACAAATTCCAGAGATTAATAATCCGACAAAGAATAATAGAGAATAAAGTTGTAGTTTTTTCATTTAGTTAATTTGGCTTTTCTTTAAAATTAAAGCACTTATTAACGAAAATACAATTCCTAATGGAAATATTTCCATATAAGTTAATAATATAACCATAATGGGACTTTTATACATTTCTTTAAAGGAATTCATATCTTCGGTTACTTTAGCTACTTCATCTTGACTTGCTTTTGCAATAGCCATATCCGTATAATGTTCTGCAAAATTTGGGAAGAAATTATAAAAGATAATTAGCCAAACTACTACATAAATTGTAGAAATAATTAACGTAATCCAAAAACCTGTTAAGAATGCTTTTCCAAGAGAAATGAAACCATTATTTGCATCTCGTTGTTGTTTAATTCCTAATACCACAAAGATGAAAGCAAGAAGCATTCCGGCAAAACCAAAAAACATACTTACTTCTTTTTCTGGATTTGCTTTCATGTAGAAAGTAACAGATAGTAATAATGCAGAAACAATAAGGCTTCCAAATATTCCATTTTTTAAAACAATATTGTTCATGGTGATTAGTTTTTGGTTAGTGAATCAAATTTAATGAAATTATTCGATGAAATCTAAATCTTTATTATGGGTTTCTGAAATAGTTAGGGTAGAGTAAATGCCTAACCCAAAAGCAAACAAACCCACTATGGCAGCTGCCGTTATAACGCCATTATTGACTTTTAAAGCATCAAAAGCTAATAACATAACAGGAACTAATCCACGAACCATATTTGGAATAGTGGTGGTTGCGGTACTTCTAATATTGGTTCCAAATTGTTCTGCTCCAACCGTTACAAACATGGCCCAATAGCCAGTGCCTAATCCTAACCAAGCACAATAGAAGTAGTACATGTTTTCCGATTTTGTTCCTCCAAAAAGCATTAAAACAACTCCTATAATGGTGAATAACATCATATAAAAAATCGCTTTTTTTCGAGAATGTAGCCAATGCGAAATAAATCCACTTGCGAAATCTCCAATAGAAATTCCAACATACGCCCACATAATAGCCTTTCCAGGTTGAATATTTTCAATTCCCATAACTACAGCAAATTGATTCGCCATCACCGCTAAAATTCCTATGCAAAACCAAGTAGGTAAGCCAATGGCAATACATTTCATGTATTTCACGAAACGATTCCAATTGGTAAAAAACGAAAAGAAATTCCCTTTTTTAATATCGGAATCATGTTTGATGTCGTTATAAATTCCAGATTCTGCGACACTGATTCGCAACACTAAAAGCATTAATCCTAATCCACCACCAATGAAATAAGCTATTGTCCAATCACCAGCTAATTCTACTGTTAATTGCGCTACAACAGCTCCAAGTAAACCAAATCCTGCCACAATTGAAGTTCCAATAGCACGCAATTGTTTGGGTAACGATTCCGATACTAAAGTAATTCCAGCGCCTAATTCACCAGCTAAACCAATTCCTGCAATGAATCGCAACCAAGCATATAACATGGTTTTATCTTCTACTGGAAAATGAGGCAAAAATCCGCAAGCAATATTCGCTAAAGAATACACTAAAATGGAACCAAACAAAACGGAAAGTCTTCCTTTTTTATCGCCCAAAACGCCCCAAAGAATTCCGCCTAAAAGCAAACCTACCATTTGGTAATTGAGAATCATGGTTCCAGCCGTATCCACATCTAAATTCATGTCTTTTAAGCTGGGAACACGAACAATTCCAAAAAGTAGTAAATCGTAAATATCTACAAAGTAGCCTAAAGCCGCTACAATAACCGGAAACGATAATAAATGTTTTAGTTTTTCTTGGGTTGTAAATTCTTTCATTGGGTTGCATTTGTTTCAAAAATAGAAAAATAATTGGTTATCAGATAAAAAAAGAAACACCGATTCAAAATTGAACCGGTGTTTCCCAAACTAAAACAAACTTAACCCATTATAAACCCATGGATTGGGGTATGTTTTGTGAATTTATTTTACCAATTCACTTTGATTTCTAAATACTAATTGACCGTCAAAACAATCTAATAGAATAATGCTATCAGTAGTCACTTTTCCAGCTAATATTTCTT
>NZ_JAIWOF010000167.1 GCF_020217025.1 Flavobacterium sp.
TCGAAAGTTGGTTCAACACTTCTCGTTGGATTACTCGTTTTACTGGTCGCGCTCCAAATTGCGGATCGTATCCTTTTTCTGCCAAATACGCTACTGCTTCTGGAGTGGCATCCATGGTAATGTGTTGTTGTGCTAACATTTTAATAACACTCCTTAATTGTAATCCTACAATTTCTTTAATGTTTTTATCAGTCAATGGTGTGAACATTACAATTTCATCGATGCGGTTTATAAACTCAGGTCTAACGGTTTGTTTCAATAAGCCTAAAACTTCTGTTTTTGCCGCTTCGGTTGCTGCTTCAATTCCACCTTTTAAATTCTCGAATTTCTCTTGAATTATTTGACTTCCCATATTCGAAGTCATGATAATAATGGTGTTTTTGAAATCCGCCACACGACCTTTGTTATCGGTCAATCTTCCTTCATCTAAAACTTGTAATAAAATATTAAACGTATCCGGATGTGCTTTTTCAATTTCGTCTAACAATACCACTGAATAAGGTTTTCTTCTTACTGCTTCAGTCAATTGTCCGCCTTCGTCATACCCTACATATCCTGGAGGGGCACCAACTAATCTACTTACCGCATGACGTTCTTGATATTCGCTCATATCAATTCGGGTTATCGCATTTTCATCATCGAATAGATATTCGGCAAGTGCTTTTGCTAATTCGGTTTTACCAACACCTGTTGTTCCTAAGAATAAGAACGAACCAATTGGTTTTTTAGCATCTTGCAAACCAGCGCGACTTCTTCTAACGGCATCACTTATCGCTTCAATTGCTTCTTCTTGCCCAACTACTCTTCGATGTAATTCATCTTCTAATTTGAGCAGTTTTTCTCTTTCGCTTTGAAGCATTTTTGTAACTGGAATTCCTGTCCATTTGGCTACCACTTCTGCGATATCGTCATGCGTAACTTCTTCTTTGATTAGAGAAGTTCCAGTTTGATTTTCTGCTAATTGTGTTTGTAAAGCATCTAAACGTTCTTGTGCTTCTTTTATTTTTCCGTAACGGATTTCAGCTACTTTTCCGTAATCTCCATTTCTTTCGGCTTGTTCGGCTTCTAATTTGAAATCTTCAATTTCTAATTTTACCACTTGAATGTTATCTACAACATCTTTCTCTGATTTCCATTTGGTGAAAATTTCGTTGCGCTCTTCTTTTAAATTCGCTAAATCTAAACCAAGAACTTTTAACTTAGTTTCATCATTCTCACGTTTTATAGCTTCGATTTCGATTTCCAATTGCATGATTTTTCTATCCAAAACGTCTAATTCTTCTGGTTTTGAGTTGATTTCCATACGCAATTTTGAAGCCGCTTCGTCCATCAAGTCAATCGCTTTATCTGGTAAGAAACGATTTGTAATGTAACGTTGTGAGAGTTCTACCGCAGCAATAATTGCATCGTCTTTGATACGAACTTTATGATGCGCTTCATATTTTTCTTTGATACCTCGTAAAATTGAAATTGCACTTTCAGTATCAGGTTCGTCGATATTTACTTTTTGGAAACGTCTTTCTAACGCTTTGTCTTTTTCGAAATATTTTTGATATTCGTCTAAAGTCGTAGCTCCGATCGCACGTAATTCACCACGAGCTAGAGCAGGTTTTAAGATGTTAGCTGCGTCCATTGCGCCTTCACCACCACCAGCACCCACTAAGGTGTGAATTTCGTCAATGAAAAGTACGATATCACCTTCGGCAGAAGTAACTTCTTTAACTACGGCTTTTAATCGTTCTTCAAATTCCCCTTTGTATTTGGCTCCAGCAATTAAGGCACCCATATCTAAAGAGTAAACGATTTTATTTTTCAGATTTTCAGGAACATCGCCATCTACAATTCGATGCGCTAGACCTTCTGCAATAGCTGTTTTACCAACACCTGGTTCTCCAATTAACATTGGATTGTTTTTGGTTCTACGTGTTAAGATTTGCAATACTCTACGGATTTCCTCATCACGACCAATAACAGGGTCTAATTTGCCAGTACGTGCTAATTCGTTAAGGTTTTTAGCATATTTGTTCAAAGAATTATAAGTTTCTTCTGCTGATGCTGAGGTTACGCGTTCGCCTTTACGAATTTCCGCAATAGCGCTTTCTAATCCTTTTTCTGTAACTCCTTGGTCTTTTAGAATTTGGGCTACCTTACTTTTCGATTTGAAAATAGCTAAGATTAAATGTTCGATAGAAACATATTCATCGTTCATTTTTTTAGCAATAATATTGGCTTCATTCAAAGCTGTTGAAGCATCTCGAGAAAGCATGATTTCACCTCCCGAAACTTTAGGAAAGCTTTGTAAAGTACTATCCAATACTTTTTTAAATAACTCCACATTTACATTCAATTTTTTTAGAATGAAGGGCGTTACATTTTCGTCAACTTCCAATATACCTTTGAAAATGTGCTCATTTTCCAGTTGTTGGTGTCCGAATTCTTGTGCAAGTTGCTGTGCTTGTTGCAATGCTTCTTGCGATTTAATAGTTAAATTTTTTAAGTTCATTTTTTTAGTTGTTGTCGAGTTGGGGATTCGTTTTTATTTTCAATTTAATGATTTTGAAAGGAGTACTGCAATTGGTATTCCAATGCTTAAATCAAGACAAAATGACTGATAAAACTCCGAAAACCATATAAATTTACGACATAATGTCTTAAAGTGCAGCTAAAATTCAATTTTTTTGATAAAATGTCGTGAATAATCGATGAATGAAAATGGGAAAGTTTTGAGCAAAAAAAACTCCGAAAATATCTTTCGGAGTTTCTATTATTTTAAGGTTTAATTTTTAAAATTTCAAATCAATAGCAGGTAACAATTTACTTGAAACTTCACCAAAACCAATTCTTAAATTTCCTTTTTGACAATATCCTCTAACAATAACGGTATCATTATCGTTGATGAATTTACGTTCAGAGCCATCCTTCATTTTTAATGGTTTTTGACCGCCCCACGTTAATTCTAACATCGAACCGAAAGAATCTTCTGTTGGTCCAGAGATTGTTCCACTTCCCATCATGTCGCCTGAGTTTACTCTACAGCCATTAATGGTATGATGTGCCAATTGTTGTGCCATTGACCAATACATGTATTTAAAGTTAGAACGTGAAACAACAGTTTCTTCTGAATTTTCTGGTTTGATTAAAACTTCCAAATTGATATCAAATGCCTTTTTGCCTTTTTGTTTTAAATAAGGAAGCGGTTCTGGAGATTGCTCAGGACCTTTTGTTCTAAAAGGCTCTAAAGCATCCATGGTTACAATCCAAGGTGAAATAGACGAAGCAAAGTTTTTCGCTAAGAAAGGTCCTAGAGGTACATATTCCCATTTTTGAATATCACGCGCGCTCCAATCGTTAAATAACACCATTCCGAAGATATGTTCTTCTGCTTCTTCAACAGGAATTGGCTCACCCATTAAATTCGCATCAGTAGTAATAAAAGCAGTTTCTAATTCGAAATCTACTAATCTTGAAGGACCAAAAACAGGAGTAGTTTCTCCATTTGGTAACGTTTGCCCATAAGGTCTGTGAACTGGAATTCCTGAAGGAACAATCGTAGAACTTCTTCCGTGATAACCTACTGGAATGTGTAACCAGTTTGGTAACAACGCATTTTCTGGGTCACGGAACATTTTTCCTACGTTTGTAGCGTGCTCTTTTGAACTGTAAAAATCGGTGTAATCTCCAATTTGAACTGGTAAAAGCATTTCGATGTCTTCCACTTTAAAGATTACAACTTCTCTATGATTTTTATTGTCTCTCAAGGTTGGATTGGTTTCATCAAAAAGTTCAGCTAAGCGATTTCTAACCAAACGCCATGTTTTTTTTCCGTCAGAAATAAAATCGTTTAGAGTGTCTTGCATGAACATATCATCAGTAAGTTCAATGCCTTCGAAATATCCTAATTGTTGTAAAGCACCCATATCGATGGCGCAATTTCCAATTCTTGTTCCAATAGTGATTACATCTTCTTTTGTAATGAAAACACCAAAAGGAATGTTTTGAATCGGGAAGTCGCTATTTTCAGGAACTGGAATCCACGATTTTCTATTTGGATCGTTTGCTATATTTGGCATATTTGTATTGTTAGTTTGTTGTTGAAAAATTATGAATCAAATATAAAATTATCTATCAATGTAACAAACCTTTTTCGTAATTTTGACCTAATTTTAACGAATATTTATTGCAATGCAACGCGACGAACAAATTTTTGACCTAATTCTTGATGAACAAGACAGACAAATTCACGGAATTGAATTGATTGCTTCTGAAAACTTTGTTAGCGACCAAGTAATGGAAGCAGCAGGTTCATGTTTAACCAACAAATATGCTGAAGGATATCCTGGTAAAAGATATTACGGAGGATGTGAAGTAGTAGATATTGTAGAACAAATTGCAATTGACAGAGCAAAAGCTTTGTTTGGTGCTGAATATGTAAACGTACAACCACACTCGGGTTCTCAGGCGAATACAGCAGTTTTTGCAGCATGTTTAAAACCAGGTGATACGATTTTAGGATTTGACTTATCTCACGGAGGTCACTTAACACATGGTTCTCCAGTTAACTTTTCTGGAAAATTATACAATCCTGTGTTTTATGGAGTAGAAGAGGAGACAGGTGTTTTAAACTATGATAAGATCCAAGAAATAGCAACAGCTAATAAGCCAAAAATGATTATCGCGGGAGCTTCGGCTTATTCTCGTGATATGGATTTTAAACGTTTCAGAGAAATTGCTGATAGCGTTGGGGCTTTATTATTAGCTGATATTTCTCACCCTGCAGGTTTAATTGCTAAAGGTTTATTGAATGACCCAATTCCACATTGTCATATTGTAACAACAACTACTCACAAGACTTTACGTGGTCCAAGAGGTGGAATGATTATGATGGGGAAAGATTTCGAAAACCCATGGGGATTAACTACTCCAAAAGGAGAAATCAGAATGATGTCGCATGTTTTGGATATGTCGGTTTTCCCTGGAAATCAAGGTGGACCTTTAATGCATATTATTGCAGCTAAAGCGGTGGCGTTTGGAGAATGTTTAACAGACGAGTTTTTCCGTTATGCTATGCAAGTGAAGAAAAATGCACAAGCCATGGCAGAAGCGTTCAATAAAAGAGGTTATAAATTAATTTCAGGTGGTACGGATAACCACATGATGTTAATTGATTTAAGAAACAAAGGAATTTCAGGTAAAGAGGCAGAAAATGCATTAGTAAAAGCTGAAATTACAGTAAATAAAAACATGGTGCCATTTGATGATAAATCACCATTTGTTACTTCGGGTATTCGTGTGGGAACTCCAGCTATCACAACACGTGGTTTAGTGGAAGAAGATATGGAAACAGTTGTAGCTTTAATCGATAAAGTATTAATGAATCATACTGATGAAGCTGTTTTAGAACAAGTAGCAGAAGAAGTTAATGAATTAATGAGCGAAAGAGCGATGTTTGTATTTTAATTACAAATAGTATCCAATAAAAAAACTCCTGACTAATCATCAGGAGTTTTTTGTTTTTATGATTTCGGATTTATTTTCCGTCTCTATCTACTTTAATTCTTTCAGGACGATTCGCTAATTCCCAAGCTAAGGCAAAGGCTAATTGTGCTCGTTTAGCTAAAGCATCGTATTCAATTTTGTCAGGTGTATCACTTGGTAAGTGATAATCCGCATGGATTCCGTTAAAGAAGAAAATTGCTGGAATTCCTTTCTTAGCGAAGTTATAATGGTCAGAACGGTAGTAAATTCTCTCAGGATCTTTTCTATCGTTGTATTTATAATCCAATTCTAATTTGGTGTATTTAGCATTAGCTTCTTCGTTGATTGTGTGCAATTCACTACTCAATCTATCAGAACCAATCACATAAATATAATTGTTTGTTGCAGGGTGAAGCGTATCTCTTCTACCAATCATATCAATGTTAATATCTGCAATAGTGTTGGCTAATGGAAATAAAGGATTTTCAGAATAATATCTTGAACCGTGTAAGCCGTGCTCTTCACCTGTAACGTGTAAAAATAAGATTGAACGTTTTGGTCCATGTCCTTTTTTCTGTGCTTCTTTGAAGGCTTGTGCAATTTCTAATAAAGCAACAGTTCCTGAACCGTCATCATCAGCTCCGTTGTAGATTTCTCCATTTTTCATTCCAACGTGGTCGTAATGAGCTGAAATAACTAAAACTTCATCTGGTTTTTCAGAACCTTTAATAAAAGCCCAGATGTTTTCTGAATCATTTAATTTAGGAGCAAATCCTCTTTTCATGAATTCAGAAGGTACTTTTTGATAAAAATCAGTTGCTCCAGGAGGAAAACTGATGCCCATTTTTTTGTATTCGTTAATTAAATACTCACCTGCTTTTTTTTGTCCAGGTTCACCTGTGTTTCTTCCTTGCATTTCGTCACCTGCTACAATGTATAGGTGTTTGCTTAGTTCTGGAGCTGTAATGGTGTTAATGTAAGTGCCTGCATCTGCTTTTGTAGCTACCTTTGTTGACGAACAACTCATCAAAATCAAAGATAAAACAGCACCTGAAAAAAATATTTTTTTCATAAAAAATTTTTGTTGGTTTCTAATTCTAAAACAAATATAATTAGTTAGTAGCACAAATGATTTTTTTATTACACTTTGTAATAAATTTTAACAAAATTTGAAGATTAGTAAAGATTATTACAAATTTACAATGAGTAACTTTGCAGATAACAAGCATTTTATAATGAAATTAAACCTAAACGACACATTTAACAAACAACTTCAGGCTGATACTGATACTTCAAACACCAGACGACAAGTTTTTGGAGCTTGTTTTTCCTATGTAACACCTCGAGTTCCTAGTAATCCCAAATTACTTCATGTTGCTGATGAGGTAGCCAATTTAATTGGTTTGTCTAAGGAAGATCTAACATCAGCTGAATTTTTAGCGTTAGTTTCAGGAAGTAAAGTGTATCCTGAAACCCAATCTTATGCTATGGCCTATGCTGGACATCAATTTGGAAATTGGGCGGGACAACTTGGAGATGGAAGAGCGATTAATTTATTTGAAGTGTTACACAAAGAGCAACGTTGGGGATTACAGTTAAAAGGAGCAGGAGAAACGCCTTATTCCAGAACTGCTGATGGTTTGGCGGTTTTACGTTCTTCGATTCGGGAGCATTTGTGCAGTGAGGCGATGTTTCATTTGGGAGTACCAACCACACGTTCTTTGTCTTTAGTTAGTACAGGAGATAAGGTATTACGAGATATTTTATACAATGGAAATCCTGCTTATGAAGATGGTGCGGTGGTGTGTAGAGTAGCGCCTTCGTTTATTCGTTTTGGAAATTTCGAATTATTAGCGGCTCGAAAAGATTTGCCAAATTTAAAAGCTTTAGCAGATTATACGATTAACTATTTTTATCCTGAAATTAAAGCAACTGGAAAAGAAAAATATCTGGCTTTTTATCAAGAAGTGGTGAACCGAACGGTAGATATGATTGTGGAATGGCAACGTGTTGGTTTTGTTCACGGAGTTATGAATACGGATAATATGTCGATTTTAGGACTTACGATTGATTATGGTCCATATGGATGGTTGGAAGATTACAATCTTGATTGGACACCGAATACTACTGATGCTGAAGGTAAACGTTACAGATTTAGAAACCAACCTGATATTGCTTTGTGGAATTTGGTACAATTAGGAAATGCTTTGTATCCGCTGATTGAAGATATTGATTCAATGGAACAAGTTTTGAATAGTTACAGTCATCGTTTTGATGCGAAGTTTCCGGTGATGATGCAAGAGAAATTAGGGTTGACTTCGGAATACAATACTGATTTTTATGATGAATTAGGAACCTTATTATCGGTTTCCGAAACGGATATGACGATTTTCTATCGCAACTTAGCCAATGTATTAAAATCTGATACCCCTGAAATAGCTCTTTCGAAAATTGAATATGCTTTTTATCAACCTGATGCCATAGTAGCCACATTAAAAACGACTTGGTTGAATTGGATGGAACTTTATTTACAAAAGCTAAATGAAGAGCCTATTTCTGATGCTGATAGAAAAGCGAAGATGAATGAAGTGAATCCGAAATATGTATTGCGAAATTATATGGCACAATTAGCTATCGATGCAGCTGAGAAGGAAGATTACACTTTAATTGAAGAACTTCACGAGTTACTGAAACAGCCTTATGATGAGCAACCTCAGAATGAGAAGTGGTTTGCTAAACGACCTGATTGGGCGAGAAATAAAGTGGGGTGTTCGATGTTGTCATGTAGTTCTTAAATATAAAGTTCAAAATTCAATATTCGTTAATCGAAATTCAATATTCAAGAAATGCTTGGCTGCATGACAAACTATGCGCATAGAATACAAAAGCATGACTATGTTTCTATGTGTTTAAACAAATTAAAATATACTATGAAAAACTGGAATCCTATTACTACTGAACAACAAGTAAAAGACATCGTTGAAAAATCAAATGAGAAAACACAGATTATTTTTAAAGATAGTGTGACTTGTGGTATTAGTGCTTATGCTAAAGAACGTTTGGTTAATGGAAATGATGTATTAATCGATAAAGCAGATTTCAATTATTTGGATTTGCTTTCATACAGAAGTGTTTCTAACTTTATTGCGGATGAATTAAATGTGATTCACCAATCGCCACAGATTATTGTTTTGAAAGATGGAGAAGTGGTGTATCGTGTTTCTCATCATAGTATTCAGGCGGAAGAGATTGCAAAGTATTTGTAAATTATTTTTTATATCGGAACCAATCTAACAAAGAGGCGATTAATTGTTTTCGTTCTGAGATTGGTTTTGCGAAATTAATATCAATACAATCCGTACACAATGATACTGCATAATCAGAAGATTGACATTCAGAAAGCACTGTGCTTAAGTCATCAAATTCTCCTAGGTAAGAAATAGATTTTGTATTTTTTATATGAGGGCAGTGTTCCAAATGTAGTCGGAAATTGTCGTTTGTATCGGGTTCGGTATGTAAGAAGTAGTTAGGCATAAAATGAGATGGTTTTATACAAAGCTACTCACAATAAAAATGAAATCCGTACGGAAATCCGTAAAATGAGATTTTTTATATGATGCCTAGGTCTTTTGAAAGTGAAACTAAATGAATAGTTGTTTTAGCTTTAAAAATGTCTTTTAGTTTACTGATGCGTTTTTCAATGTAACTTTTACTATTAGGTTTGATGTCTTTATTTTTAAATAATTGCTCCATTTCTTCAATGGTTATACCATTTGATAAATGCGTTAAAACCTGAACATCGTAATCTTCAATTTCATTAAAGGAATTTTCTTTTAAGGCATGAGCCAAATTTTGAGAGATAAAAGTACCACCAAATAATATGGTTTCCATAGCTGTTTTTAGTTGACTGATACTGTTTCGTCCTTTATGAACAAATGCATTTACTTTTAAATCTTCAACTAATGATTTCACCACAAATGATTTGTCTTCAACGGTGTACACTAATACAGGAATACTAGGTTGAATTTGTCTTATGGCTGTAATTAATTCTTCTCCACTTTTCAAAGTCACCGTTCGGTAATCGGTTTCAAAAGATAAATCACAGATTAATAAATCAAACGGAGCTTTATCTTGGATAGCTTTTTTGGCTTTTAAAAGAGCATCATCACAGTATTTAGCGTGTTCAATTTCTTTCACGCCCATACTTTCAAGGGTTTGAATTAACGCTATGTTGATGCTGTCAAAATCTTCGGCTATTAATACTTTGGTAAACATACTTATTTCGGAATTGTAATTTTTACTTTAAATCCTTTATTAGGTTCAGTATCAAAAGTAATATTTCCGTTGATAGAAAAAATGCGGTTTTCCACATTTTGCAAACCATTTTTTGTATGTAATTGATTTTGGCTCCCTTTTCCATTGTCGGAATAACTAATTTCTAAAAATTGACCGTTATTTTTAAAAGCAATCGCCACCAATGAACATTCGCTGTGTTTTTTCATGTTTACCATGAGTTCTTGCAACA
>NZ_JAIWOF010000168.1 GCF_020217025.1 Flavobacterium sp.
CGCGATATAGTGTAATTTTAACTTCGTCTTTTAATTGAATATCTTGTAATGCCGCAGTATTTAAAATCACATTTATTTTATCAGCGCTATACGAATGAATCATGTGCTTTAATTGCTCTACAAAGGCTTCTCCTATATTAATTTGCTTGTTTTCATTGGAAATGTTACGAGCTCTTTGGTAAATAGTATCTAAATTTTCTAACAACGTTTCTTTGTTTAGCTCGTTTTCTAAATTCTGAGTTTCAGCAAAAGCAATGGTATTGTGAACATCGTTAGCTAATTCGTCATGTAAGCGTTTTGCTATTTTAGTTTCCGTATTATATTGGGTTTCTAGAACTTTTCTTTTGTTTCTATGAATCGTTAATCGGTACAACAATACGAATACAGCAAAACTTAAAATCAGTAAAGCTATGCTACCATACATTCGTAACTGATACGTTTGCTTTTGAGCTTCTGCTTTTTCTGTATCGTATTTAATTTTTGCAAATTGATTTTTGGCTTGTTGGCGGGCTTTTTGTAAACTATCGTTAATATGAATATACGTTTCGTGATACTGATTCTTTAAATTGTTGTTTGAAGTTGACGTAAAAAGTAAGTTTAATGCTTCCAATCGATCATCGGGAATAAAGGCTTTGGTGGCCGATTGATAGGCTTTCTCTGCCCATTTTGTAGTGGTTTCTAAATCATTCTCTTTTTGATAATATTCTGCTAAATGCATGTAAGAAGATACTACTTGCGAATCGTCGTTGTTGGCTTCTCGGATTGCTTTTGCTTTTTCGAGATAGGTTAAGGAAGATGTGTCATTTAAATAGAATAGTGCAATTCCTTTGTTGTCTAAAATGCGAGCATAATCAAGAGGTGATTCTTGTAATTCTTTTTTGTTTTCTATCTCAGATAAGAGACGAACCGCTTTTTGATACTCTTTTTGTTTGATAAACGAATACGCTATATTGTTTTTATCGATGTAAACCGTAAGTGAATCATCAGTGATTTGAATTGATTTTTCAAACATTTTATGAGCCTCTTCGTAATTAGCAAGATGCAAGTAATTTAATCCTATAGACGTGTAGGTGTTGGTTTGATAGGAAATCGGAATAGTTTGGTCAAATAACTTAATGGCTTGTGTTGTTGTGGCTTCGCTTCCAATATAATCACACTCTAAGTTTTCTATGTGTGCCATTCTGAGCAAATTAAAGACTGCTCTTTTCGTGTTTTTTTGTTCGGAATTGTATAAGTAGGATTGGTTATAATAGTAGTAGGCTTTTCTATATTCTTTATTTGTGAATAGTTGTTCTGCATGTTCTAAATTGGCATCTAATGGTGGATTTTCTTCTTGGTTTTTGCAAGAGGAAACCAGAAATAAGAAAGCTAGAAAACCAATTTTGAATAGATACATTTTGGTTGAATTATATCGTTCGAAAATAAGCAATTTCTTATAGTTTTAAAAGTTTTTAGGATTTAAGTTGGGTTAGAACTTTTATTTTTTTGTTGTTTACGGAAATACGTACGGATTTCATTTTGTAATCTTTTAATTTTAAAAATGTTACGTACTAATTGTCCTTTATTAACGTTCTCCTATTAACCTAATCTTGTTTTATTATGAAAAACCAACATTTTTTACTCTTTGTAGTGTTCTCATTGAGTTTGTTCTCTTGTAAAGAAAAAGAAGAAACAGCTAAACCTCAAGCTGTAGCTGTAGAACAATTAGTTCCGCCAATTCCTTCTGCGGATATTGTTGCAGATGAATATCATATTTTACCCACGAAGGATACGGTGATTTATCACAAATCGGGTTCCGTTATTTCGATTCCTAAAAATGCTTTTTTAGATGAAAAGGGAAATGTTATTACAACTCCTGTTGATTTAAAATTTAGGATGTTTTCTAATCCATTAGAGGTTTATCTTGCGGGAATTCCAATGACATTTTCAACTACTAATGGAGAAGAAATGGTGTTTGAATCGGCTGGAATGTTTGAAATGAATGCTTCCAACAATGGTAAAGCTGTAAATGTGAATCCAGAAAATAAAATTCAAGTGGATGTTGTTAGTTATTCTAATGATACTAAATTCAATCGTTATGATTTTGATTCGGAAAGCAATACATGGAAGGAATTAGGTAAAGATGTGGTTAAAACAATTACAAAAGAAAAGGAATTGGAGCAATTACCTGAAGCTCCTGAAGCTCCTCGTATTGCTGGTAAGTTTTCGTTTAAAGTTTTTGACAAGTTAAATGAAAATGACAAATTAAAAGAATATAAAGATGTATGGTTTGAGCCTGTTGAAGGAAAGAAATGTGGTTTTGATTCTAAAGATATTTTAGTTAAAGATTTAAAGAATGGTACTTATGAAGTAACCTTTGTTCCATGGGGTAAATTACCCGATACTATTAAAACAACATGTATTTGTTATTTAAGTTTTAAAGATAAAGCGCAGTATTCAAAAGCATTAAATGACTACAGAAAAAAATACGCTGGTTTGTTGTCTAGAATTCAAGCCTTAAGAAAAACGATTGATGACGCTTGGTCTAATTACAATACAAAACGAATAGCGTATAATGCCTTTTTTGCTAGAAAAGAAATAGAAGAGCTAAAGGGTTCCAGTAAAATAATGAGGACTTTACAAGTGAATCAGTTTGGATTAGTGAATTTAGATTGGCCACATGTTTATCCAAAGGGAGCTAAAGTAGTAGCTTCTTTTGTTGATGAAAATGGAAAACCAATAGTATTGAAGCAAGTTGTTTTGGTAGAACTTGGAGTAAATGCTTTGTATCGATATACGAAAACGGTTCATTTTAATCCAGAAAGTCAAAATATTTTGTGGGGAATGACGGAAGATGGAAAGCTAGCGTATTTTACCGCATCAGATTTTAAGAATCTGGAAGCCCGTTCAGGAAATGTGGTTTTTAAAATGCGAGTTCATCCGACCGAATTAAAAACCTATGACGACATTATGAATGTTTTGTTTAGGAGTTAAGTAGAATAAAAAAACTTCCCCAAATTAAGGATGATTTGGGGAAGCTATTTTTACGATAATAATTGTAATTTAAAGTCAAGCCACTCTTTTTTGTGTAGAAAGAAAATACGTTGATTAAGAAATTGAAAAGTGTTAATCATTTTGAACAATTCCTGTAATTGGTCATTTTTATATTCTTTACCAACAAAATACCCCAATTGTTTATTATTGAAGTCATTGATCTCTTTTGATAGCTCAGAATTTAATTCGTTTTTATAAATTGGTAATTCTATAAGATTTTTGAGTTCTTCTTTTAATTTATTTTCAAGAGGGCGGAAGGATTCAAAAAGATCTCTAATGATTTCAAAAGGTGTCTCTTTATTGATGAATTCTAAAGCGTTTGATATTTTATTATTCAGTTCAAAATTTTCATCAAATTTTTTATCAAAATCCAAGTACTTTTTGCTAGCGGATTCAAATTCGTAAGTTTTATTCTTCTGCGCTGCTAAGGTGTGAAAATAATTATAAATTATTTGATCGTGAATCATTAGCTTTTCTTCCAGATTTTTGATTTCGGTTTCTATTTTTTTGATAACATTATCTGCATCACTTTTATTGTATTTTATACCTTCATAATCGAAAGTATTGATATCATAATGACCAAGTTTAATATTTTCTAATATCATAACATCTTGTTGAGCTGTAGCTAATTCAGATGGAATGGTAACTATTTCATCATTATATAAATTCTCAAAAGGAACAGTTGAGGTTTCAACTTTTTCTATTGTAAACTTGGTAGGACTGTATTGGTTATAATATCCTTTGAAAATGCTATTAAAGCTTTCTCTTTCATAGTCTGTTTCAAATTCTTTAGTAAAGTTTTCAAAGTTGATTTTTATATTTTCGGTAGGGTAAGTTACTCTGCTGAATAATTTTTGTGTTAGTTTTTTCTCTGTTTCTTCTGCGTTATTAAATATAGTACTTGCAGGCTCCATATTAGAATTAGACTTTACAATTCCAATTTTTTCTAATGCAGCAATTCGTTCTTCAGTTTCAGGATGTGACGCCCATTGGTTTTTAATTACCAATTTAGAAGTATTGAAAGAATTAGTGTTTTCTTGTTTTACTTCGGGAAGTTTGTTTGTAATTGGAATGCCTTGTTTTTTAGCATAGAAGTTCATGATAAAGGCATGTTCTTTGAAAATATTTTCACTTATCCAACCTTCATTATACTTGTTTTCATAAAATTGTAGCACACTATTATAGCTCTTATCAGCCAAATCCATTCTTAATAATGAAGTTTTTAAAGGCATATATCCTGTTACATTTGCAGCTACTTCATCAGCATGAAATTCCATTTCTCTAGAAAGCGCCATATAGCTTTTATTTACTATGCTATACATTTTTTGAAGAATCCATTGAATACCTTGTATTATTTTAACTGCTGCTGCCACAAAGATGGAGAAATAGCCACTTACATTAGCCCATTTCTGAATTAAGTTTCGATAGGAATCATTGTCATATAACATGTTGTATATGATTTGATTTACATTGTAAACAAAGCTTCCTACTTTCATTGTTCTTTGTGAAAAATGTCCAAACTCATGAGCTAAAATTGCTTTTAATTCATCGTGAGTGACGCTATTGACCAATCCCATTCCTATGTGAAGATTCTTTCTTATTGGTAAGAACATACTCCAAAAACTAGAATCATAAAAGACACTCGCATTTACTTCTGTTGAAAGAAATACTTTTTTTGGAAAATTAGTTTTTGTTTTCGCTACAATTTCATCAATAAAGGCAAATAGTTTAGGTTCTTCAGAACGTTTGACTTCCGTAAAATTGGACAAATCAGTTTTATTTCTTTTGAATAGGAATTTCAATAAAAATATAATTATCATGACTCCTAAACTCGCTAAACCAATTCCTAATGCCAAAGTGAAGAACATAGGTTTTGCTACAATAAGGGCTATACCACCTCCAATGCAGGCAATTGTTATTAAAAATCCAATAAGTATTAAAAGGATATAAACTATTATAAATAGCCCAATGGCAAAAATGGCTCTACTAGTTTGTTTTTTAAATTCAGGTGAAATTTGAATGTCCATAATTTTTGTAAATAGAATTACAAATATGGAATTTATTTTGGAAAATATACTGAATAGAAATGAAAATTCTCACAAAATATTTTAATTGATTGGAATTAAATTTTCTAGTAATATAATGTAAACCCCATTCCTTTTGCTAAGGTATAATGCTTCTCGAATAATTCTTCTACAATATTGGTAACATCATCATATTCTTGGCATAAGGCGAAGAATGGATTGTCGATAATGGTGCTAAGGATAGGAGCAGGGTTACGATAGCCTGAAATGGAGATAGCTCCCGTGACATCTAAGAAATATTGAGCGGTTTCGGAATCTAAGTCTAGTTGTAGGGTATTGGCAAAATGGATGCGTTTGTTGGTGAGTTTGCCTTCGAAGAACTCTGCTATTTCTTCTAGGCTGTATAAATAATTATCGATTATAATGTTGTTATCTCTTCCTTGGAATACCAAATAAATGATTTCGTAATCTCTGAAGTTTCGGTCTTCGTAAAGCAATGTGCCTAGACTTTCTTCTAATCCTTCAATGCTGTCGCAGGTTTGGTACACGTTGGTGATGTTGTATTGCAGCGCTAGTTTTTCTAGTGAAGGTAATATGATGCTAGATGTTTGAGAAGTGACATCAGGAACGCTTTCTAGGCAGAATAGTTTGGATTGCATTGTTTTTTCTTTTTACAAAAATAAGTGTTTTTTTGAATGTTGAATGCTGATTAACGAATGTTGAATTTTGATTTTATTTAAACACATAGGCAGATAGTTTTTTTGAGTGGATTGTGTATAGAGGCGTTTCACTTGGTATAGTTCACATAAGACTACACGACTAGGTTGTCATACTGGTAAGCATCTCTTGAATGTTGAATGCTGATTAACGAATGTTGAATTTTGATTTTATTTAAACACATAGACACATAGTTTTTTTGAGTGGATTGTGTATAGAGGCGTTTCACTTGGTATAGTTCACTTAAGACTACATGACTGGTTTGTTATGCTGGTGAGCATCTCTTGAACTATGATGAGGATGAGAAAAAATGGTACAACTGATTACTTTGACTTTGTTCTTGCTCTTGTTCTTGATTTTTTCTAAAAAATTTATTTTTATTTATTTGTTGACATTCAAATGGTTGGGAAAGGGGTGAGGAAGAAAGTGTATTTTTTTTACTTTTTTCTTTTGAAAACGTTTGCAGAAATAAAAAATCGTTCTATATTTGCACTCGCAATACGGAAGTAGTGCGCGACTTATTGGAGAAATGGCAGAGTGGTCGAATGCGGCAGTCTTGAAAACTGTTGACTGTAACAGGTCCGGGGGTTCGAATCCCTCTTTCTCCGCGAGAGAATTCTCAAAATGAACTAAAACCCTTTAAATCCTAGCATTTAAAGGGTTTTTTCTTTTTACCATTTAGCCAATTTATTCATTTTTTTGCAAATAATCGGTGCACTTTTGGTGCACCTGGGTATAGTCAAAAAAAAGTGCACCGATTTTTTTCTTAACCCTTGTAAAATAAGGTGTTCAAAGATTAAACATCTTGACCTATATTGACAAATTAAGTACATTAATTATCAATTTAAAGGTTACCATTATGACAACAAAAATTTCCGTCCTTTTCTATTTAAGAAAATCTAAGGTCAATTCTCAAGGGCTAATGCCAATTTATCAACGTATCACAATCGAAAGAGAACGCTTCGATATTAGTACCGGTCATTTCGTAGAAGAAATGAAATGGGGCACCGAAATGGGCAAAATGAAGGGCAATTCAGAAGAAGCCCGTACAATAAATAGCCGACTTGATTTGCTGAAAAACAAAGTCTATGAAATCGAAAAGCGATTATTCATGGGTGAAATTAAAATCAACCTTGAAAACTTCAAAAACGAATATTTGGGTAAGAAGGCTAGAGACCGTTATTTAATGCCGATATTCGAAGAACACAACCGAAAAATTAAAGAATTGGTTGGGCAAGAATATGCAGCAGGAACATTAGAGCGTTATGAAACTTCATTAAAGCACACGAGAAACTTCTTGTTATGGAAATACAACATTTCAGATATTAGTATCGAAAAGATTGACTATTCATTTATAACCGAGTATGAGTTCTATTTACGTAGTGTCCGAAAATGTGCAAATAACACAGCGGTAAAATACATTAAAAACTTCCACAAGATTATAAACATTTGCCTGGCCAATGGTTGGTTAACTAAGGATCCATTTGCAAATTACAAATCGAAAGTCAAAGAGGTAATTCGCGAATACTTGACTGAGAAAGAAATTCAAGATTTGATGGAAATAGAATTGGTATCGGATCGTTTAGAATTGGTTCGAGATATTTTCATATTCAGCTGCTTTACGGGATTAGCTTATATTGATGTCAAACAACTTTCGAAGGACAACATTGTTCTGGGTATCGATGGCGATAAATGGATAAACAAGAACCGACAAAAAACCGATACGAGTTCTAGAATTCCGATATTACCGACGGCCCAATTCATTATTGATAAATACGCCAATCATCCAGTTTGTGTAAATGAAGATAAATTACTTCCGATATTTTCTAATCAAAAAATGAATGCGTATCTAAAAGAAATTGCAACGGTTTGCGGAATCAATAAAGAACTAACATTCCATATTGCCCGACACACTTTTGCAACTACCGTGACATTGAGTAACGGAGTTCCAATTGAAACCGTAAGTAAAATGTTAGGACATACTAATCTAAAAACAACGCAGCATTACGCTAAGATTTTAGACAAGAAAATTAGTGAGGATATGAAAATACTTAAAGATAAATTTTCAATCAATGTAAATCGACGTAGTTGCCAAAACTCTATTTAACAATATTTTATACAAACAACAATTCATTTTTTATACATTTGTGATGTTTTAAAATTAAAAATGAAAAAATATCACATAATATTAATAGTTTTACTAGGCATGTTTTTAATGCCTAGTACGGCTATGGCTTGTGGTAACTCTAATTCAAAACATTCTTGTGAAAAAGAAGTTTCATCTAAAAAAACTGAAAAGAAATGTTATTGTAGTAATGACAGTTCTGAAAGCAAAGATGAAAATGGATGTAAAGGTGATTGTGGTCATGCAAATTGTGGTTGTTCTATGACTTGTCCTTCTTCTTCAATCATTTTTATACCAGAAATTACTTTTAAAATTAACTTTATTCAATATTCTTCAATAGAGAAAGTTAAGTTTTCATACACGGCACCATCAATCTCAGATGGTTTTCATTCTATTTGGCTAATACCTAAAATAGGCTAAATTCTTTTTTTGACAGCCATTAGTGTGTCAAATTTATAGCATTTTGCTATCAGATTAATCATCAGTTTACTTTCCGTTTTTATTTTTAATTATTTCAAGCAGATAGACTTGTAAACTGTTATTCATTATTTTTTTATCAACTTATCAAAGGAATTCACTTTGATTACTAATACATTATTAAAATGAAAAATTCATTTAAAAATATAATGCTAGCAACTTTTATATTGCTTAGTATTGCTGTCAATGCACAAATTAAAAATGCAAAAACAGAAACAGTTAAGATTTATGGAAACTGTGGAATGTGCGAAACCAAAATCGAAAATGCAGGAAATATCAAAAAAGTAGCTAAAGTAGATTGGGATCAAGATTCGAAGATGGCCACTTTAACTTATGATACTACTAAAACTAATCCAGACGAAATACTAAAAAGAATAGCATTAGCAGGATATGATAGTGATAAGTTTCTTGCACCAGATGATGTCTATGACAATCTTCATGGATGTTGTCAATATGACAGAGTTGCTAAAGTTCCAGTTAAAGAAGAAATCAAAGTGGAAGAAACTACTGAAATCCATAATAATCATGTAAACCACAATGAAACTTCAAAGATGGTACTTCAAGAAGTTAACCAACTTAAAGTTGTTTTTGATAACTATTTTGTGGTAAAAGATGCTATGATTTCTTCTGATGGTAACACAACTTCAATTGCTTCAAAGGAATTACTAACTGCAATAAATAATGTTAAAATGGACAAATTGGATATGGATGTTCATAGGGTTTGGATGAAAGTTGTAAATCAAATTAAAAAAGATACTGAACTGATTTCAAATACGAAAGACATTAAGATACAACGTAATCATTTTACAACACTGTCAAAAGACATTTATTCATTAATAAAAGTAGCTAAGTATGAGGTGCCAGTTTATTTTCAACATTGCCCTATGTACAATGATGGTAAAGGTGCAAATTGGTTAAGTAAAGAAAATGAAGTTAAAAACCCATACTATGGCAACAGAATGCTAACTTGTGGAAAAACAGTTGAAACCATTAAATAATGATTTTGCATATTAAAAATATGGTGTGCGACCGATGCAAAATGGTCGTTAAAAATGAAATAGAAAATTTAGGATATTCACTAGTAAAAGTTGAATTAGGAGAAGTTGAACTGAATCAAAAGATTACAGATATTCAAAAAAAGGATATTAAATTAAATCTTGAGAAGTTTGGTTTTGAATTAATAGACGATAAAAAAAGTAGAGTTATTGAAAAAATTAAAGCATTACTAATCGATCTGATTCAAAACAAAAATGCAGATTTAAACCAAAATTTATCCTCTTACATAGCCGATAATCTAAATCATGATTACAGTAAACTCAGCAATCTATTCTCCGAAGTGGAAGGAATTAGCATTGAAAAATATTACATCAACTTAAAAGTTGAAAAAGCAAAAGAGTTAATTATGTATGATGAATTGAGCTTAAGCGAAATTGCAGACCTCCTAAACTACAGTAGTGTAGCACATTTGAGTAATCAATTCAAGAAAATAACAGGATTTACACCAACACATTTCAAACAAATAAAAGAAGTAAAACGAGTTCAAATTGATAAAATTTAGAATGATGTAAATCATAGCCATAATTATACAATTCATACCCGGTTTTTCAGTAGAACTTTGTACAAGTAAATTAGTAAAAGATGAAAACAGTAAAAACACAACCATATGCAATCCCACTCGAAAATGTGGAAAGCGAACATTGCGCTATGATTGTTAATAAAGGATTGCAGTCTATAGAGGGAATTACACAGCATAAAGTGGAAATAAACAACAAACAGGCTATCATTGAAACCGAAAAACCTGAAATAGCCATACCTAATGCCGTGAAAACCATTCGTGATTTGGGCTATGATGTTGCAACAACCACACAAATAATTCCAGTTTTGCAAATGACTTGTGCTTCTTGTGCTGTGAGTGTAGAAAGTATAATTAAGTTCTTACCTGGTGTGGTGAACGCTTCAGTAAATTATGCTTCAGCAGAAGTTAAAGTAGAATACATTCCTAGTTTAGTTACACTAAACCAAATGCAAGTAGCGGTACAAAGTATTGGCTATGATTTATTTATCAATCAAGATAATAGTCAATACGAAACTTTAGAGGATATCCATCTTAGAAAACAGAAACAACTAAAAGCAAAAACACTTGGAGCCATCATTTTATCGGTTCCATTAGTGGCAATTGGTATGTTTTTTATGGATATTCCGTATGCTAATTATATTATGTGGATATTGGCAACACCAGTCGTGCTTTTCTATGGAAAAGATTTCTACATAAATGCCTGGAAACAGTTAAAACATCGTTCGGCTAATATGGACACACTAGTAGCATTGAGTACAGGTGTAGCCTATATTTTTAGCGTATTTAATACGCTTTTTCCAGACTATTGGCATTCTAAAGGATTACACGCTCATGTTTATTTTGAATCTGCAGCAGTGGTAATTGCTTTTATTTTATTAGGTAAATTACTGGAAGAAAATGCTAAAGGAAATACTTCTTCAGCCATTAAAAAGTTAATTGGCTTACAACCCAAAACGGTAAACATTGTAGATGCCAATGGGAACCAAATGGAATTACCAATAGAACAAGTCGAAGTTGGAATGACCATCATAGTAAAACCTGGAGAGAAAGTAGCAGTAGATGGAATTGTTTCTCAAGGAAGTTCTTTTGTAGATGAAAGTATGTTGAGTGGCGAACCCGTTCCAGTGAGAAAAGAGACAAATGACAAAGTGTTTTCGGGAACTATTAATCAAAAAGGAAGTTTTCAATTCAAAGCGGAAAAAGTAGGAGCCGATACCATGCTTTCTCATATAATTAAAATGGTGCAAGAAGCACAAGGAAGTAAAGCTCCTGTTCAAAAATTGGTAGATAAAATAGCGAGTGTTTTTGTTCCAATTGTCATCGGCATCGCCTTACTATCGCTTATTGCTTGGATAATTTGGGGGGGTGAAAACGGATTCACTCAAGGATTGTTAGCTTTAGTGACAGTTTTAGTAATTGCATGTCCGTGTGCTTTAGGTTTAGCCACACCAACAGCCATCATGGTAGGTGTAGGAAAAGGAGCAGAGGAAGGAATTCTAATCAAAGATGCGGAGAGCTTGGAATTAGCTAAAAAAATCAATGCCATTATTTTAGATAAAACAGGTACAATCACCAAAGGTAAACCCACAGTAACCGATGTAATTTGGGCAGAAGGAAATGATAGTTCTAAACAAATTTTGATCGCTATCGAAAAACAATCAGAACACCCGTTGGCAGAAGCAGTTGTAAGTTTTTATAAAGATGAAAATTCAGTAAATGTAAATCACATTGAAAGCATTACTGGAAAAGGGGTGAAAGCCCACTATAACGGAGAATATTATTTTGTAGGAAATAAAAAATTACTTTTCGAAAATGGTATAAATATTTCTGAAAAACTAGACCATGAGGCTTCAAAGTGGCTATTAGAGGCTAAAACCGTGATTTGGTTTGCCGATTCTAAAAATGCGTTATCCGTTTTAGCCATTGCCGACGAAATCAAAGAAACCTCCATAGAAGCCATTCAAGAACTTCAAAAAATGAATATTGAAGTGTATATGCTAACAGGTGATAATGCAAATACAGCCAAAGCCGTTGCTGAAAAAGTAGGAATTACCAATTTCAAAGGAGAAGTTTTACCAAAAGACAAAGCCGATTTTGTAAAAGAGCTACAAGCAAAAGGCAAAATAGTAGCTATGGTGGGTGATGGTATCAACGATAGTACCGCTTTAGCACAAGCTAATGTAAGTATCGCGATGGGAAAAGGAAGTGACATAGCTATTGATGTAGCCAAAATGACCATTATCTCATCTGATCTTTCTAAAATTCCATTGGCAATAAAGATTTCAGCAAAAACCGTGAATACCATTAAACAAAACCTTTTTTGGGCTTTCATTTATAATATTATTGGAATTCCACTTGCAGCTGGAATTTTATATCCAATAAATGGGTTTTTATTAAATCCAATGATTGCTGGAGCTGCTATGGCATTAAGTAGTGTAAGTGTGGTAGCGAATAGTTTACGATTAAAATATTTTAAAAATTAAAACAACATCAAAATGAAAAATAACACATTAAAATTCAAAACAAATATCAATTGTATGGGGTGTGTAGCCAAAGTAACACCAGAATTAGACCAAGTAGCCGCAATTGAAAATTGGGAAGTTGATATTCACAACAAAGAAAAAATACTAACCGTTGAAGCTTCATCAGAAAAAGAACAGGAAATCATGCAAGCGGTGGAAAAAGCAGGTTTTAAAATCGAAAAAATCAATTCATAAGTCTTTAGTGCTACTTGAAACAAAGTAAGGTGGCATTTTTATTAATCTTTGAAAATATAAAGATGAAAAAACAAAAAAGTGTTTCAAGAATAGTGGGAACTATGCTACTTATGTTAGTTGCGATACCCAACTCATTCGCTCAAAAAATAGTACGATACGATTTATACGTTCGCGATACAATTGTCAACTATTCTGGAACTGAAAAAAGAGCTATTGCGGTGAACGGTCAAATTCCAATGCCAACCTTAACTTTTACAGAAGGCGATATTGCCGAAATTTACGTACATAACGAATTAAATGAAACTACTTCGTTGCATTGGCACGGATTATTTTTACCTAACAAAGAAGATGGAGTACCGAATTTAACCCAAATGCCCATTCAACCTGGCACAACGCATAAATATACATTTCCCATCATCCAAAACGGAACGCATTGGTATCATTCACACTCAGGATTACAAGAACAAATCGGAATGTATGGTATGTTCATTATGAATAAAAAAGAAAACGATCCTACTTTTAGAAAAGGTATCGATGATTTACCAACTGTTCCTTTAATTTTAAGCGAATGGACCGATTTAAAACCCGAAAACGTTCACCGAATGTTGCACAACGCTTCCGATTGGTTTGCCATCAAAAAAGGTTCCACACAAAGTTATAGTGAAGCCATTAAACAAGGGCATTTTAAAACAAAACTAGGCAACGAGTGGAAACGAATGAATGCCATGGATGTAAGCGATGTCTATTACGAAAAGTTTCTAATCAACGGAAAAAATGAAAGCCAATTAACACAGTTTAAAGGAGGCGATAAAGTCCGACTTCGTATTGCTAATGGAGGTGCTTCCTCTTATTTTTGGTTGACCTATGCAGGTGGAAAAATTACGGTTGTAGCTAGTGATGGTAATGATGTAGAACCTGTTGAAGTAGATCGATTACTAATTGCTGTTTCTGAAACCTATGATGTCATAGTCACAATTCCAGCCAATAATACGTCATATGAATTTTTAGCTACTGCCGAAGATAGAACAAAATCCGCATCCCTTTACATTGGAAACGGTATCAAACAATTGATTTCACCCTTGCCAAAATTAAAATATTTTGAAGGGATGAAGATGATGAATGACATGATGAAAATGAATGGAGAGTTGGATGATATGGGAATGAGCATGTCGTTAAATCAAATGGATATGAACGTAGTTATGTATCCCGAAATTACTGGAGAAGCTGATAACAAAAAGAAAGAACAAACACTAAAGGCAGCAAGCCATCAAGAACATTCAAAACATAATAAGTATGACGCTAATGCATTGGCGAACATCACCACATTGAATTACGCCATGCTTAAAGCTACTGAAAAAACAACATTGCCAAAAGACGCTCCAGTTAAAGAACTTCGTTTTGAACTTACTGGAAACATGAACCGTTATGTGTGGAGTTTAGATAATAAAGTAATTTCAGAAACCGATAAAATCTTAATTAAGAAAGGCGAAAATGTTAGAATTACGCTCTACAACGGTTCCATGATGCGCCATCCGATGCATTTACACGGACACGATTTCAGAATCATTAACGGACAAGACGATTACGCACCTTTAAAAAACGTAATGGATTTAATGCCAATGGAAACCAATGTAATAGAATTCAATGCTAATGTTGAGGGCGATTGGTTTTTTCATTGTCACATATTGTATCACATGATGGCAGGCATGGGTAGAATTTTTACGTATGAAAATCAAGAACCCAATCCATTAATTCCTAATCCAAAATTAGCCCAACGCAAATTGTACGCAGATGACAGAGCTTTTCATATCATGGCAGAAAACGATTTTGCTACTAATGGAAACGATGGTATGGCAATGATTCAAAATACACGATGGAGTTTAGGTGCAGAATGGCGTTTAGGATACAATGACATGCACGGTTATGAAGCAGAATTTCATTTAGGAAGATATATTGGAAAAATGCAATGGTTAATGCCCTTTATCGGTTTTGATTGGCGTTACCGAGATATGGAAGGTGAGATAGAAAAAAACATTTTCGGACAAAAAAACACCAAAGACCATAGAGCTGTTTTAAGTGCTGGATTTGCCTATACCTTACCCATGTTAGTTCAGTTTCAAGCAGAGGTGTTTCAAGATGGAAATCTAAGATTACAATTAATGCGAGAAGATATCCCTGTTTCCAAACGATTACGAATGGGCTTCATGGTCAATACTGATACTGAATACATGCTAGAAGCACGATACATTCTAAAACGAAATCTAAGCCTAAGAACTCATTATGATAGCGATATGGGATTCGGATTCGGGTTGAATTTAAATTATTGATTTTAAAATTAGTATATGAAATACAGCATTACGCTAAGATTTTAGACAAGAAAATTAGTGAGGATATGCAAATATTGAAAGCTAAGTTCAACTTTCGAACAAACAAAAAAGCAAGTTCTGAATAGTACTTGCTTTTTTATCTAATGTTTAGACAATTAAGAAATACATTTTAATTTTTGTTTCTCTTTCTAAATCCATTACTACCTTCATACATCTTACCTCTAAAGTAAAGACCAACTAACCAAGCAATAAATAAGCCTATTAATTCCCACCATTTCATACTATTTAATTTAAAATCTAGGTTAAATTAGGGAACTTAATTTTTTTCAAGTATGCATTTTTGGAATTTAATTATGCAAAAAGAAATGAGATAGTATATGGTAATTGTTTGTTGTTGTAAAACACAAAAAGATGCCTAAGCATCTTTTTGTATCAATTTTATTAAAGTTATATGACTCTTACTGAAAAATATATTTGTTTCATTTTTCCGTTTTTCTCGAGATTCGTTACCTTTATGTCAATTTCTTGATTTTTGACTTTGTGAAAGAATAAATTATGACCTCTTTTAACATAACCTATAAATTCAGAATTTTTGAAAATCTTTACAGCTGATTTATCAGCTTGATTTTCTGGCTCAAGTTCAAATCTTAATTTATCACCTATGTTTACACAATCTGTGGCTAATTTTAAATGAGATAGGGCTGCTATGTTTGAAACAAAATTAACTCCTATACCATTGTGTTTTTTTGGATATTCAGCAAGAAATTCAAAAGTATCAGTAGCTAGTTCGCCTTGTGTGAATCCTAATTCATCAAACCAATCTAAACCTTCAATGTTAGCGTTCCAAAAAGACAAATAATTATTTCTATCAGCTCTAGTTTTTGGCATCAATCTTAAAGATAAAGCCGTTTTTAGATTGGTACGATACTCTTTCTCAAAGTCAGGAAACTCGGGATAGTTATAAAATCCTTTATTTCTTGCTTTCATGACTTCATCAGCTTGATATTTAAATACAATATCGTCCCCTGATGAATTTTCTCTTGAAAAGACACCTACTAAAAATCGACCATCTCCTTTGCCTGGTCTCCAACTTAAATAGATTTTTTTTAATATCATATTACAAGAATTCCTGTAAAAGTCTTTTTGTTCTGATTGTTATTAATTTACTTATTAGTTCCTTTCTTTTTGGGGAGAGGAAATATTTCTCATCTGCAAAGATAATACCATTATCGATGTTTAATACAATATCGTTAATTATATTTTCGTTAAAATTCTCATTAACTTTTTTTATAGAATTAAGTACGACATCAGGATAGATTTTTGCTATATGTTTTAGTAATTCTATATGTGGCATTGCAGCACCAAACCATTTTAGATGCGATACAGCTTTCTCTCCAAATAAATACTTTTCTAATTTATAATCATCATTGGAAAAAACGGTCAAATTGACCACCACTTTCCAGTCTAAATTGACCATCGATTTCGGTGCAAACTGACCACCCAATTCCAGTCCAAATT
>NZ_JAIWOF010000227.1 GCF_020217025.1 Flavobacterium sp.
GAAATGGCGCAGTTGTTTAATTTAAAGTTTTGGTTATATTTGTGAAGGCTTGGTGTTGGTTTTTCGCCACATTTTTAAGCCACAGAACGTTAGCAAACATTTAAAAAAAGAAAACTTTCAATGAATATTTTGAATAAACTATATCTAATATTCTTTACAAGAAAAATTATTTATTTTAACACTGAAAGTTTTTCGCTATGTTTTCCAATTAACTGGCGTAAATCAATTGGCCCAAAAAAATCATTTATTTTTTTTGAGGAAACAACTAATTATGGTTTTATAATTGAAGAATACTGTTCACAAAAAGTAACAGCAGATGCAATTCTTGATGTTTATGCTGAAAAGCATTCTGATTGTATCATAAAACCGATTGAAGAAATAATTAATGATAATGTGGTACTGAAGTGGATTTTTGATTATAAGAATGAAAAAGTTTTAGAATATAAAAGATTAATTATTGGAGATAAAGTTATCTTAGACATTACTTATTCTATTCAAAATAATTTATCGACTCAAAAAAACTCTGAAGCAATGGAAAAACTTGAAAGTATAATGAATTCAATAAAATTAAAATAAAAACGTTTGCTAACAGCGGTTTGCTTCAATGGCTACTTCCGGATTTTCCTACGGAAAATCCGCTACTGAATGGAATGTTTTATTATATTTGTAATGGCTTGGTGTTGGTTCAACGCCACTGAGAGCAAGCCGCAGAACGTTAGCGGTAATCTTACTTAAGACCAGTCAGAATATTAACTTTTTCATCGGAATCGAAAAGTTTATACATCTCGCATATTGAAGAATCAAAACTTTCAGAACTGAATTCACCTAATTTTTTAGCATTTTTTACCGCTGTTTCCTGATTATTCTTGATTTTTTTATACAAATCATTCTTAACAAAATACTTTTCACTCTTATCATAATCTTTTAAATGTTTCTTTAGTAACTGATTAGCTTCACTACAATCTTTAAAAGGTTTTGCAGTATATTCATAATGAAGCAATAACCAATATTCAAGACAAGGATTAGAAACAATTACTTTAACATTCTTTAATCTCGATAAATCTTTATAATATTTTAAAAATTCTTCCTTAGGATTTTTACCTTCTTTCTTTTTACTTCTCTCCTCTTCAAGAACTTTATCTAAATCAACAATCCAAATTACTAAATCATAGTCACTTGCTGATTTTTTCACTTCTTTATATAAATCAAAGAGCTTCTTTTTTCTTGGCAATTTTGGTAACAAATCAAGATTAATAGCATTTTCATTTCTTTTCATCATTTGAAAATACCATAATTCACATTCTCCATCAACAAAAATAGCTGCTTTCTTTTTCTTACTAATTTTCGCCATCTTCATCGTATTTAAAATCAAGAAAATAATCTCCTAATTCAGGTACACCTCCTAATTTACCAATACTATAAGCATTGTAAACATTACTACTATTTCTTATAGTTTTAGTGTCGAAATCTTCTAATGAATAAATTTCAGTATTACCTTCTTCTGTTTTATCAGCAAACCAAATACAATCATCTCTAAAAATATCTCTATTTTTTAATATTTCTCTGTTATGAGTAGTAGCGATTAATTGAGATTTGGATGAATTTACAAGATGCATTAAAATAAAATGGATATACAAATCGGGATGAAGAGAAGATTCTAACTCATCTATTGGCACAATACTATTTTGTCTTACAAGAATATCCAATACACCAGCTAAACCATAAAATCTTTGTGTTCCTTGAGATTGATTTTCAAAAGGTAAATTATAACTCTTATCTCCGAACTTATGGACAAATTCTAAATTAACAGCAGTAACTTTACCTTTTTCTCTAATAGAAGAAATTTTCTTTCTGTCCTCTTCATTCTTTGTACTAGTTTCCAAAAACTCAAGTAAACCTTCTGGTATATCTCTTTCCTTTTCTTCAATAATAATATCTTCAATGTTTAAATCTGCTTTTCTCAAAACTTCTAAAACATTTTCTTTACTAATATTACCACCATCATTTAAATTTCTAGTAACAAATCCATCTAAATCTGTTCTTGGTGAAATCATTGGTCTTAAAGCACTTTCAAACCAATCAAGAACTTCTCTTAACTCAACAATATCAATATTTGTTTTTAGAAAACCTCCAAAAACCGTGTTGTTAGATAATGTATTGCTGACAAGAGTATTAACATAATCTTTATTCAGTTTAACTTTACTTCCAAAAACAATTTCAGTAAGATTATTATTAACATTTGTAGTTCTTTTAAAAACAGTTGCTTTATTAGGATTAAAAACTAACAATGTTTCTTGGCTAATAACTTTCTTATTAAATTCAACCCTGTAAGAATATTTTTTTGATTTATGAACGAAATCTATTTCAATAGTTGAGTCTAAATTTTTACTTTCATTATCAAACAAAAATGGATTAAAATCAAATTTTTCATTTTTTTTCTCAAATGGATCTAATACAATATCACGCAAAAATTCTATTGCATTTAACATTGTGGTTTTTCCAGACGCATTAGCACCATATAAAAAAATTAATTTTAATAATCTTAATCCCTTTATGGGTTCAATTACATAATAGTTCTCTAAATCGTCATATTTTTTTGCTTCAAAAGAAATTGTTTGCTTTTCTCTTATCGGACCAAAATTGGTAACTGAAAAACTTATTATCATCTTTTTTTTTGGTTTTAATTTGCAATTAATACGCAAATTTAAGCATAAAAATTGAATTTTGGACTATTTTTTAAAATAAAAGACTACCGCTAACAGCCGTTTGCACCAATGGCGTGGCTCGGGATTTATTTGGAAAAGAATACCGCTAAATGAAATGTTATTTCTATATTTGTTATCGTCAGTGTCGAAAAACGCCACTGGCGCAAGCGACAGAACGTTGTGCGCTATTTTGTGAGCTATCTACTAACGAAAACATTTATTTCAAAAATATGAAAATAAAAGAGCTAAAAAATCTGGTTGATAATTATATCGACGATTATAACGAGTTTTCAATAAATAGAGAACTTTTCGACTTTGAGGACGGTCGAAAAAAGTATAATTCAACAATTAGAGACAACGTTCGTAAAAATAGTTTTGGAATCTATGTTTGGGTAAATCCAAAAAACGATGAAGTTATTTACATCGGTATGGCGGGAAAAATAAAATCGGACGGAACATCTTGCGATCATTCACTTGCGAAACGATTAACAGCAACACGAGGAAAAGATAAGGAAACAAAACTCGATATTCTTACAAATGATTACGTAAAAACAATTATGGATTTAAAGGAAATCGAGAAATTAGATTTTTATATTTTTTATACAAAAACAGATGAACCACCATCATATGTTGAATCTATTTTGCTTTATAATTACTTCAAACAACAAAAAAGATTACCAATTTTAAATAATTCTTTTTAATAAAACAGCGCACAACAGCGGTTTTGCATGATTGCTGTTTTTGTTGTAAAAGTTCGTTCAGTTTTTCATAACTTCGTTTCGTCCAGCCGAGAGTACGTAGTTCCAATTTCCGCAACCAGCGCAAAGCCACAGGACGTTGTGCGTAATGTTTGTGCAGATAAGAGATTGAAAGAACTAAACCAAAAATAATTTACCAAAAGAAAAATGAAAAAAATACTTATTAAAATCAGTTTATTAACATTATTATCATTAGTTATATCGTGTACAAAAAACGATGATAACAATTCAAATGTGGATTCAATAATTGGAAAATGGGAATACTCAACTCAATTTGAAAATGACATTCAATTTACACAAAATGATTGTCAACCATCAACTATTGAGTTTTCAAATAACGGAAGTAGAACCGACAAATATTATGATCAAAACCTAGCTAATGAATGTGTTTTAGTTGATGATGTAAATCTTACTTGGACAAAAATTAATGATAACACTTATCAATTCAATCAGAATGGAGATATTTATACCGAAAACGTCACATTTGAAAACGGAAATAATAAACTTATTTTAGAAAGTTCTGATGATGATGGAAATGGGAATGTTATAATTTATAAGTTTGTATATAATCGAATAAATTAACACTACGCACAACAGCGGTTTGCTTCAATGGCTACTTCCGGATTTTCCTGCGGAAAATCCGCTGCTGAATGGAATGTTTTGTTATATTTGTAATGGCTTGGTGTTGGTTCGACGCCACTGAGAGCAAGCCTCATAACGTTAGCAGTAATGGTAGGACGACCCAACCAACAATAAGATTCAACTCAAAAAAAACATTATTTACAAAAAATATGGCAATTAAACTCACAAACAGCATTGACAAGTTCGGCACAATAGGACTTTTCTTGACAGCAATATTTTCACCTTGCTGTTTTCCACTTTTTGCATTTGCAGCTTCTGCACTCGGACTTGGAAGTTTTGAGCTTTTTGGTGGGTGGACAATGTGGATTTTTCAAGCAATGGTTTTAATTTCTGTTGGCGGGCTTTACATTTCGTATCGCAGACACCGTTGTATGTATCCTTTAATAGTTGCCATTCCAAGCGGAATTTTGATTTTTTACGCTTATCATTTTAACGACAGCGAATACTGGACGTATTTTCTTTACGTTGGTATGTTCGGACTTCTAATAGCGACAATTTGGAATTATAAACGAAACAAAATGAACGGAAATTGCAACACTTGCACAACATATAATGGCAAGACAGTTGAAACACAATCAACATTGACCTGTCCAAACTGCGGACATAAGAAAACTGAAATTATGCCGACAGACGCTTGTCTATATTTCTATGAGTGCGAAAATTGTAAAACACGACTGAAACCATTGCAAGGCGACTGTTGTGTTTATTGTAGTTATGGGACGGTTAAATGTCCACCAATTCAAGCAGGTGAAAATTGCTGCTAATAATAAAGCCAATGCAAAAAACGACATTTAAAATATCAAAAATGGATTGCCCATCCGAAGAACAAATGATACGGATGAAACTTGCCGACTTGACAAACATCAACTCGTTAGACTTTGATATTGCAAACAGACAACTGACCGTTTTTCACACAGACAACCACGACAAAATTTTTCAGCGACTTGACAATTTAAAATTTGACACTTCACTTATTGACAGCGTTTCGGCAGACAATTATTCTGTTACAACCGACAACACCGACCGAGAAAGAAAATTGCTTTGGCAAGTTTTAGCTATCAACTTTTTCTTTTTTGCACTTGAACTTACGACAGGTTTCGTTTCAAACTCAATGGGACTTGTTGCCGACAGTTTAGATATGCTTGCCGACAGTATTGTTTACGGACTTGCACTTTTCGCTGTTGGTGGGACAATGACACGAAAAAAGAACATTGCAAAATCAGCAGGTTATTTTCAGTTGACACTTGCCATTTTTGGTTTCATTGAAGTAATCAGACGATTTATTGGAACTGAAACAGTTCCTACATTTCAGACAATCATAATTATTTCAATTCTTGCACTTATTGGCAACGGACTTTGTTTGTATTTACTGCAAAAAAGCAAAAGCAGAGAAGCACATATGCAAGCGAGTATGATTTTTACATCTAATGACGTAGTTGTAAATTTAGGTGTAATTGTCGCAGGCGGACTTGTTTACTTGACAAACTCAAAATATCCCGACCTTATCGTTGGGACAATAGTATTTTTCATCGTTGGACAAGGAGCATTTAAAATCTTGAAACTATCGAAATGACGGACGAAAATAGAACCACTACTGCTAACAGCGGTTTGGCAAAAGGCGGGGTTTCGTGCTTCGTAGAAACATTTGTGCAAGGTTCAACATTTGTGCTTCGTATGAACTTTAGTGCTAAAAATCCCACCCTTCGCCAAGCCGCAAAACGTTGTAGCACATTTTGAGAAAACTCTATGGAACTAACTTTTCAAGTAATATTTATTATAATAGCAATTTTAATTGTTTTGTCAATTTGGTTTCTCATAATCAAATATTTTCTTTATCCATTATTCTTTAAACCAGAACTAAACTTAATAGAAACATTTGATTTTTTTAAGAGTAAAAATCTGGTATTTATAGAAAAAAGAGAATTAAAAAAAGCGGAAATGAAAATAAATCCATTCAATTATAAGAGCGGTCTTTCGTTTAAAAAAATGTTTTCGGAACGATCTGAATATGTTGTTGTCGGATATTCAAAATCTAAAAGAGAATATTACTTTTTTTGGCTCGAGCTAAACCAATGGTATTCTTTTCATATGAAATTCTTTATTGAAATACTAACAGGAGAAAAAATCGAAAGAAGACGAAATTTAATATTTAAAGAAATAACAGAAAAAGAAGTGCTAACTGAATTAAAAAAAAAATATGAATCTCAAACCGTATTGATTACCGACAAATGTCCTGCTTGCCATAATAGAGTTTCAGACAAAATAACTGAATGTCCGAATTGTGGACTAAATTTAGTCGCTTAATAATAAAAAACGTGCTACAACAGCGGTTTGCTTCAATGGCTACTTCCGGATTTTCCTACGGAAAATCCGCTGCTGAATGGAATGTTTTATTATATTTGTAATGGCTTGGTGTTGGTGCAACGCCACTGAGAGCAAGCCGCAGAACGTTGTAAGCAAGCTTAAAAAACGAACTACGAATGAAATTTAAACTAACTTTTTTACTTCTAGTTGGAATTATAATTAACGGATTTGGACAAAATCTGAATATGGTAATTGAAGTAAACGAAAGGTTAGTCACATCCGAAATTTCAGGTGCTTATTTGAATTTTGAAAACATGGACGGAACTAAAAGCAGAAATTTAGTCGGATATCATCCTGGAGAATTGATTCTTCAACCAGAAGATTGGGAAAAAATAAACTCTGACCTGACAAAAAATATCACTCTGACTTTTGACTATAATACTTTCAAAAGAAATGGACATCAAATCGGGAATTTTGGAATTGAAATGAAAAAGCAAGATTTTGAAAGAAGATATTTGATTTTAAGAGTTTATGATTTTAGAGAAAGGAAATTTAAAAAAAGATATAGTTGCCTGACGGATAAAGATTTTATAGCGGAATTAAATTTTCCTCAAGGTGGAATATTAGTACGATGCAGATAAAAAAAGCCTGCTTACAACAGCGGTTTGCTTCAATGATTGCTTCCGGATTTTCCTACGAAAAAATCCACTGCTGAATGGAATGTTTTGTTATATTTGTGAAGGCTTGGTGTTGCATTTTTGCCAGATTTTTAAACTACGGAAAGTAAGCAACCATTATGAAACAAATTTTACTTATAATTCTATTACTTTATTCTTTCATCTCGAAATCTCAAAATATTTTTAAGTACGAAAAGGAAGTAAACAATATCGAAAATTATGATTCTCAAGAAATTGATTTTCAAAATCTGAAGGAAAATATAAAACTTTCAGGGACATTAATTAAACCAAAATCTGATTTTGATAAAATTGTTATAATCGTTCCAGGTAGTGGAAAAGACACCAGACATTCTCATTATATATTGTCTGAAGAACTTCTCAAAAATAATATTGCAGTATATCGATTTGATGAACGAGGTATAGGAAAATCAGAAGGAAATTATTCTGAATTAGCTACCGATTTATCAAAAGATTTAAACTATGCTTTTAAAAATTTACAAAAAACATATAATACCAAAAAAATAGGGATAATTGGACATAGTATCGGAGGAATTGCTACTCTAAAAATTATTGAAGAAAATAGTAATCCGAATTTTATCATTTTAATAGAAACACCTATTATAAAAAATGGTGCGTTTATTATTAATCAATTTAAAATGAACTACGAAAATAGTATTCCCGAAATTATGCGAGAAGGTAAGACTAAAAATGAAATAGTGACTTTCATGGAGGGATACTTAGCTGTTATAAAAAATAGTAATTCTAATTCTTTAAAAAAAGAAGTAAAAAAGTATATTCAGGATAAAGGATTCAATAAACGTTTTATTGCTTTGTTACATGATGCTTTTTTAATCGAAATGGCTTCAACTAATATTGAAGCGACTTTAAAAAACACTTCTATTAAAACATTGTTTGTTACAGGTACAAAAGATTTAATCATTAATCATAAAGATGAAATTAATTTAATTGAATCTTTTAAAAACCCTAATATTGAATATAAAATTTTTGAAAGTTTAAATCACTATTTAACGGATAGAAATGGAACTGTAGGTTCTTCATTATACCAAATGGACCAAGAACCACTTTCAGATATAAAAAACTGGATATTAAAACAATAACTGTTACTAACAATGGTTTTACGAAATTTTGGCTTTAGGATTTAATGGAAAGATCTTTTTGTATATTTGGCTTAGTAGGAATGGAATGGTTCGGAGCAATATAAATCCAAACTTCGCAAAGCCTTGATACGTTGGCGGTAAGTTTACCAAACCAACGTGCAGACAAACAGAACCGATTAACAAACGACAAATTTCACAAAACAAATTGGAGCAAAATATTCAACAAAAATTATACGGACTTGACCATTTACGTGCATTAGCAATTGTATTCGTTTTCCTTTTTCATTATTTTATTTTAAGCGGTGGACAACCTGAATGGTTACCTGACTTTGCAAAATTTGGTTGGACTGGTGTAGATTTATTTTTTGTTCTGAGCGGATTTTTAATTTCATCACAACTTTTTGTTCAAATCAAACAAGGACAAAATATCTCTTTTAAGCAATTCTTTCTTAAACGTTTTTTTAGAATTGTTCCTGCTTTTTTGATAACTATTGGACTATACTTTTGCTTTCCATTTTTCCGTGAAAAAGAAAATTTACCCCCTTTATGGAAGTTCCTAACTTTTACACAAAATCTTGGACTAAACTTGAAAGATTATGGAACATTTTCCCACGCTTGGTCGCTTTGTGTAGAAGAGCATTTTTATTTGTTTCTACCAATTCTTTTAATAATTTTCCAAAATTCAAAATTGTTTTTCAAATCTTATTGGCTTTTAATTTTCCTATTTTTATTCGGTTTTACCATTAGAATTTATAGTTTTAATTATTTATATCTAGCGAATATTGAAGAAGAAAATAGTTGGATGTACTGGTATCAATTTATTTACTATCCAACTTACAACCGTTTAGACGGACTTTTGGTTGGTGTTTCAATTGCAGGAATTTATCAGTTTTTACCAAATGTTTGGAGTCGAATATCTAAATATGGTAATCTATGTATCATTTTTAGTTTACTTGTTTTGACAGGTGCCTATTTTTTATGTGATAATCAAATGACTTTTAACGCTTCCGTTTTTGGCTTTCCACTCATCGCAATTGGCTACGGATTTATGGTTACTGGAGCAGTAAGTCCGACCAGTTTTTTATACAAATGGAATTCCAAAATAACAACATTTATTGCAACACTTTCGTACGCTACTTATTTGACACACAAAGGTGTAACACATATAACACATCAATTATTAGCCGACTTTAAAATTGACAACAATTTGATGCTTTTAATTTGTATAGTAACGTGTTTGAGTTTTGCCAATTTGCTACAGTTGACAGTTGAAAAACCATTTATGAAATTACGAAATAGAATAATTGAAAAGAAATAAAACCTATCGGTTTAGTAATATGGTAGCTGAAGTGGTTCTATGAAACTTTTGTGTTAAAAAACCTCCACATTACAAAGCGTGGAACCATTAAACCTAATTACCGTTTTTTTAAATACCCAATCACCGTTTCATTAAAAACAACCGGTTGTTCTACATTCACGACATGTCCGCAGTTTTGGATGATGAAAAGTTCGGCGGTTTTAACGTGATTAGCAACGACTTGCTTTACCGAAGGTAAAAACATATAATCTTCTTCGCCCATGACGTAAAGTGTAGGGATATTCAATTCTTTTTGACGGAACCAGCGTAATACTGGATTGATTTCAGCGGTAAGTTTGAACCATTTAATGAATTCTTTTTGGTACAATTTCTTAGCTTCGTTAATGAATAATAAACGGGATTGTTTGTGATTCTTTTTTGGCATAATCACAAAGGCAAAAAACTTGTACAACACCAAATAAGGCAATACATATTTAAACGTATTTCCCAATCGCATCAAAACTTGCGAACGGAAATTCATTTTTAAAATGGCACCACCTAAAATCATGCTTTTCACGCGTTCAGGATGCATTTCTGCTAATTGACGAATCACAATGGAACCTAAAGAAATTCCAACAAAATGCGAAGATTCAATCTTTAAAAAATCGATTACCTCAACAATGTCTTCCGCAATGGCTTTAAACGTATATTTTTGTTTGAGTGCCGATTTCAATTGTTCTTTTGAATTTCCATGACCACGCAAATCCAGCAACAACACATTAAAATGCTTCTGAAAATCACGAATTTGCTTGAACCAAATAGAAGAACTTCCTCCTGCTCCATGAACAAAAGTCACCCATTCGGTACTGGTTTCGTTTTTATAAATTGTGTAGGAAATCAAATGTTTCAATTTTTGTCAAATGTACTGTTTTTAAAACAACTACATTGTTGAACAAATTTTAAATTTTAGCATGCAGTAATTTGAAATAATCAAACGCTTTCAACAAGCGGCTTCCGTACCAAGAAAACATTTCGCCATCCACAAAAACGGTTTTCGCATGGTGCGTAAAACGTCCAATTTCAAACGCATGTTCGTCTTTAAACAGAAACGGTTCGGAAGACAAAAACACATAATCGGGATCACCTTCTAAACGGATTTTCTTCAACTCGATTTCAGGATAACGACCTTCTTTATTTGCATAAATATTCTCGAAATGATTTAATTTCAATAATTCGTTAATAAACGTATGATTTCCCGCTACCATATGAGGATTGGCCCAAATAAAATAAGCGGCTTTTTTAATCGGTTTATCTTTGATGAATTGCTGAAAATCTTGATGAGCAAAATTGATTTTATCTATCCATTTTTGCGCATTTGTTCGTTTATTGAAGAGTTGACCGAAATCTTGAATCATTTGTAGATTATCTTCAATCGTCATAATATCGGTAACCCAAACCGGACAAATTTGGGATAATTCTTCTACGATTTCTTTGGTATTTTCTTCTTTATTACAAATGACAATATCAGGCTGAAGTGCTTTTATTTTATCAAATTTGATAGTTTTCGTCCCACCAACAATCGTCTTCGTCGCTTTAAAATGAAACGGATGCACACAAAATTTAGTAATTCCAACAATGTTATCTTCCAAACCTAAATCATATAACAATTCGGTTTGTGAAGGTACTAACGAAACGATGCGCAAAGGTGTGGCTTCGAAAGTATGTTGGGTTCCTAATTGGTCTTGCATTGGTTCAATATTCAAAATTTACCCTAAAATGGATTGCATTTCTTGTTGCAACTTCAACGCTTCTTCCCTAGCCTTTGCTGCGAAATCCATTCCGTTTGAAGCGTAAATAATCCCTCTTGATGAATTGATTAACAAGCCAACATTAGCATTCATTCCGTATTTGCAAACCTCAACCAAACTTCCGCCTTGAGCGCCAACTCCTGGAACTAATAAGAAACTATCAGGAACAATTTTTCGGATTTCAGTGAAATACTCCGCTTTGGTTGCACCAACTACATACATCAAATTATGCGCGTTTTTCCAAGATTTTGAAGTTTCTAAAACTACTTTGTACAATTCTTTTCCTTCCACATTTTGCGTTTGGAAATCGAAAGCGCCTTCATTTGAAGTTAACGCCAACATAATCGTGTGCTTGTCTTCAAAAGCTAAGAAAGGCTCTACCGAATCTTTTCCCATGTAAGGTGCCACTGTTACCGAATCAAAATCTAAATCGTTGAAAAAAGCTCTGGCATACATAGACGAAGTATTGCCAATATCACCACGTTTAGCATCCGCAATAGTGAAGATTTCAGGATATTTCTCATTGATGTAATTAATGGTTTTTTCTAGCGATTGCCAACCTTTGATTCCGTAAGCTTCGTAAAAAGCAGTATTTGGTTTGTACGAAACACATAAATCGTGAGTCGCATCGATAATGGCTTTATTGAATTCGAAAATAGGATCTTCGGTTTGTAGTAAATGCTCGGGAATTTTATTCAAATCGACATCCAAACCAATGCAAAGAAATGATTTTTTAGTTCGGATTTGGGTAATTAGTTGTTCAGTAGTCATTGTGTTGTTGTTTAACCGCAAATTTGCGAAATATTTTTGATTTTGGATATAAAAAAAGCCTCAATAAATGAGGCTTATATTTTAGAAAACTTCGCTTTCTTTTAGTTTTTCGGTGTTGGCTACCAATTGTAATTCTTCAATCATTTTGTGAAGATTTCCATTCATGAAACCATCTAAATCGAAAATACTTAAACCAATTCTATGATCGGTAATTCTACCTTGTGCATAGTTATAGGTACGAATTTTAGCCGAACGGTCACCCGAACTTACCTGAGAATTACGTTTTTTCGCATCTTCTTCTTGTTTTTTGGCCAATTCCATTTCATACAAACGCGAACGTAAAACCGTTAACGCTTTGTCTTTGTTTTTATGTTGCGATTTCTCATCCTGACATTGTGCTACCAAACCTGTTGGAATGTGCGTCATGCGAACCGCTGATTTCGTTGTATTTACCGATTGCCCACCAGGACCAGACGAACAGAAAAAGTCGATACGAACGTCGTTCATGTCGATTTGTACGTCAAATTCTTCTGCTTCTGGCAACACCATTACTGTTGCTGCTGAAGTGTGCACACGACCTTGTGTTTCCGTTTGTGGCACACGTTGTACACGATGTACTCCTGCTTCATATTTTAAAGTTCCGTACACATCTTCTCCAGTTACTTCAAAGATTATCTCTTTAAAACCACCAGAAGTTCCTTCACTTACATCTACTACAGATGTTCTCCATCCTTTTGAATCACAATATTTAGTGTACATACGGTACAAATCTCCAGCAAAGATAGAAGCTTCATCTCCACCCGTACCTGCGCGGATTTCCACCATAACGTTTTTCGCATCTTCTGGGTCTTTTGGAATCAACATATATTTGATTTCGTCTTCTAACTGAGGTAAACGTTCTTTAGCTTCGTCCAATTGCATTTTAGCCATTTCTAACATTTCGGCATCCGAACCATCCGCAATAATCTCGTTAGCTTCTTTAATATTTCCGTCAAGATTAATGTATTCTTCACGTTTATCTACTAAAGCTTTAAGGTCTTTGTATTCTTTATTTAATTGTACATAACGCTTTTGATCGGCAATTACATCAGGCTGAATAATCAAATCTGATACTTCGTCAAAACGTTGTTTTACATATTGTAATCTATCTAACATAGCTGTTATTTATTTTGGAGTGCAAAGTTACAATTTTAGTTGAAAGTTTAAAAATTAAAATGTTTAAAAGTTTTAAAACTGAAAATCAACTTCTTAACTATTTTATTTAAAATAAATCTAAATAAACTTTGTGAATTCATTTTTGCTTATTATTTTTGCGGTGTTATTTTAATTAAATCTAAATAAGATGTATAAAAACATTTTCAAATCTATAGTACTACTGTCTTCTTTTCAGGCAGTGGCCCAACAAACTCCAAATGATGTTAGCGAAAACTATTTTACAGAAAACGATACTGTGAAAACGCTAAACGAAGTAGTCATTAACGGAAAAAACAATCCTTCTAAGTCTTCAGTTAACAGAGCTGGAATCAAAGAAAAAGATTTACCTCAAGCCATTCAGGTTATTGGAACAGAAATCATCCAACAACAACAATCCATTCGTTTGAGTGATGTGGTTAAAAATGCCAACGGTGTTTATGTAGGTTCGGCTCGTGGTGGCGCTCAAGAATCATTTTGGTCAAGAGGTTATGACATGACATCTAACAACATGTTTAAAAATGGTTTCCGCTTTAATGGCGGTTCTATTCCTGAAGTTTCTTCGTTAGAAAAAGTAGAAATCTTAAAAGGAAGTGCAGCACTTTTATATGGAAATGTGGCGCCTGGAGGAATTATGAACATGGTAACCAAATCGCCTAACTTCAGAACTGGTGGCGAATTCACCATGCAAGCTGGAAGTTATAGTTTCTACAAACCTTCGGCAGATGTATATGGTGCTTTTAACAATTCGATTGCGTATCGTTTTAATGGTTCATATGAAAACTCGGAGAGCTTTAGAGATTATGTTACCAGAGAACGTTATTATGTAAATCCTTCCCTACTTTTTAAAGTGAGTGACAAAACTGAAATTACACTACAAGCAGATTATTTAAGTGATGACTGGACACCAGATTTTGGAACTGGTTCTATTGGAAAAGAAATTGCAGATGTACCAAGAAACGCTTATTTAGGCGCAAAATGGTCAAATGGAAACACCAAACAAGCAACCGCTTCGATATTAGTAAACCATGAATTCAATAAAAATTGGAAACTGAATTTTAATTCTTCTTTCCAAGATTACGACAGAGAATCTATCGGAACAGAACGTATTCAACCAAATCCAGACGGTAGTGGCGATTGGAAACGTCCTTACGGGAGAAATAAAGCGGTAGAACAAATTTTTGCCAACCAAATTAGTTTACAAGGCAACTTTAAAACAGGTAAAATCAAACACCAATTATTTACGGGTATCGATACCGAAATTTCGTATGCCGATGCTTATACGTTTAGATTTTTTAATCCTAATGTGTTAGATGTGAATGGAAATCCGGTAACTGAAACAACTTACGATACGGTAAATATTTTTGATCCATCGTCTTATGCAGCTTCAAATGAAGGACCAATTTTACCTTCTGAAGTAACAAGAATCGTAAAAACTCAAACTACACGTTTTGGTGTTTATGCACAAGATTTAATTTCGTTTTCTGACAAATTTAAAGCGTTATTAGGTTTACGTTATTCGTACCAAGAAGCAAAACCAGAAACGTACAACATTGCGGCAAATACTGTTACAGAAGAAAAAATTCGTAACGATAGAGCTTTCTCGCCTAAAGTAGGATTGATTTATCAACCTACAAAGAGCATTACTTTATTCTCTAGTTATTCCAACTCGTTTACACCAAATACTGGAATAGATATTAATAACGAAGCTTTAAAACCATCAATCATTGATCAAATTGAAGCCGGAATTAAAAACGAATTCTGGAAAGGAAAATTAACTACAAACGTTACTTTATACCAAATTGTAAACAGCAATTTAGTTCAAACGGCAGAATTTGACGCAAACGGAAACATCAATACAAATCCAAATCTTAAAGCGTTAAGCGGAGAAACAACCAGTAAAGGAATTGAATTAGACTTAAACTACAAACCAATTGATGGTTTAAACATTATATCAGGATATAGTTATAACGACATGCGTTATACCAAAACCACTGGTGCCACAGGAAGTTTTATTGAAGGCGATCGTTTGGTAAGAACACCTCAACATACAGCTAACTTAAGTTTCTTTTATACGGTACAAACTGGAGTTCTTAAAAATGTATCGGTTGGAGCTATTGGAAACTACATTGGTGACAGACTTGGCGGTTGGAACAATCAAGTAAATCCTGCTTATCCAAACGGAATTTGGGATAGAGAAATTCCAGTTGATGGCTACACAACAATTGATGTATCGTTAGGTTACAATTGGAAACAATTTTCATTACTTTGCAAATTATCTAATATTACCAACGAGTTGAATTATACTTTACACGAAAATTACAGTGTAAACCCTATTGCCCCAAGACAAATTTTAACTTCGTTACGATACAAATTTTAAGAATTCAATTAAAACAAAACATGAAACAAAAATTAATTAGAGACATTCACCGCGATTTTGGTTACTTCTACGTAGGATTAATTATTTCGTTTGCCTTTTCAGGAATTTTAATGAACCACAGAGAACATTGGCATCCTGAAAAATACACCATCGAAACCAAAAACATCAAAGTACAATTGCCAGAAGAAAGCCAAATTACAGAAGAATTTGCTGAAAACTTAGGAAAACAATTGGGCATCGATGATAAAATGCGTCGCCACAACGTAAAGAAAGGTACGTTTAAAATTTCGTTTGAAAAGCACGATGTAGAAATCGACATGAAAACGGGTAAAGGTGAAATTGTTGCCTTCAACAAAACACCAATTATCAGCCAAACAATGAAGTTACACAAAACCACTTCGAATTGGTGGATTTACTACTCTGATATTTTTGGAATCTCCTTAATATTAATTGCCATCACGGGAACTTTAATGGTAACCCACGGCAAAAACACCTTTAAAAATAGAGGCTGGAAACTAGCCGTAGCCGGAATTATTTTTCCCATCTTAGTTTTAGTTATTTTGAGTTAATAAACGAAAAGGTTCACGAAAGTGAGCCTTTTTTGTTTTAGAAATTGTAAATATTTTATTATATTTGATTTCGTTAAAAAAATAAGCGAAATAAAAACTTGCCAAACTTTCGCCAATCTTGCCAATATGGTATGATACTAGTTCGAAAGTTTCGTATATAAACGAGTTACCAGTAATTTTACCCAAAAATCGTAAATGGACAATTTAATAATTTATAGTTTAGGTTTCTTAATATTACTTCCGATACTTATTGGATATTATTTTGACTACAAAAACGACCCTAAAGAATTCAAATTATCATTAAAATCTTTGTGGAATAAACGCTCTTCAAAAGCTTTACTATTTCTAATAATTTATTTCAGTTTTGTTAAAATTTATGAACATACTATCCCATTAAATAAAAACAAAGGAATTGAATTTAATTCGACAAGAGAGAAAATTGGTATTCCACTAATTGGAAAAAATTGGGAAATAAATGATTCAAGATATAGAACAATATGGTCAAACGTTGATTCAACTGATAGACATTTTAGAAAGACAATTGAATACGGAATATTGAATGCGAAAACTGAAACTGATTATTATCAAAACAAAAAACGAGAGGGAACATTTGCGTGGTCAGTTTATAATTATGGAAACAACTCTTTTGAATACTATTTAGAAAAACCTAACGAGAAATTAGTTTCTGTAAATGAAAAAGGGAACCTGAAATACGAAAACCCAACAATTGAAAAAAAAGTTAATAAAACTGAATTTGAAAAATACATAACAGAATAAAAAACTACTGGTAACAGCGGTTTGCTTCAATGGCTACTTCCGGATTTTCCTACGGAAAATCCGCTGCTGAATGGAATGTTTTGTTATATTTGTAATGGCTTGG
>NZ_JAIWOF010000169.1 GCF_020217025.1 Flavobacterium sp.
CTAGCCGAAGCACCACCGTTAGAAGCTAACCAAGCGTTTAAAGCAGTTGTGTTTCCATTACCATCACATTGTACTTCTAAGTTAGAAGCTTGAGTTGTGATTGTTGGATTCGTGTTATCAACAATGGTAAAAGTTTGTGTAATTGTTTGAGTACTACATGAAGTAATTATTGTATATGTTCTTGTTACTATAAGAGGACAACTACCATTTGAAGAATCAACATAAGATATAGTATAATTTAATTGATTGTTTGATACACTTCCGCCAGCATTAATAAAATCCTGAAGATTAATATTAACTGGTGTTTCACTAAATACTAAAGGAGAAATTACAGAAGAATTACAGCCATTTATATTTACAGATTGAGGAGATGTAATTATTGGATTTCCAACTATATTAATTTGTAAAGTATAGTAACAACCATTTGCATTTGGTGGTACAGCATAGTAATTGAAACTACCTAAAGTATTTGGAAATGGATTTGAATTGGTATATTCAATTGTACTTCCATTAACCGGATAACTGTTATAAAATTGTGTACCAATTGGATAGTTTGACGCAATCGAATTGAAAGGAATTTGAGCTATAGGACTACAATAATTAAAAACTAATTCGGTAATAGTATTTTGACAGTTTTGATTAATGAAGTTTGTAGCATCAATCATTGTCGTTATAGGATTTAAAATAGGATCTCCAATACATAAACCACTTGTAACATATCCTTGAATAAAAGGTTTATTTATAATTTGTATTCCTGTAATTGCACCAATTCCATTTATGTAACCAAATAATGATGCAGAAGGAGCACAGTTTGGATTTTTCAATAAAAAGCAATCCTCAGTTATTTTTATTTTATATTTTAATTCTCCTAAGATTGTTGTTGGAGTTGCTGGAACAGGTAATGTTCCAATATCCCAAATAAGAGTACCAGATGGACCATCATTTGGATTAAAATAAACACTATTTGGAGTTGGTAGCGGACTAAAATTAATAATTCCGCTTTGACTTCCATTTACAAATGTTGCTGTATATGGTAATTGAATTTTTATTTGAGCATTATTTATATTTTCGGTTCCTTCATTAAGAATTTTGATTGAGTATTCAATTTCTTGGCCAGGAGTAACAGTTGTCGTAGAAGTCGCTGGTACACCATTAATGGTTACTAAAGACATGACTCCTTCAGGGTCTGGAATATAAGCGTCTACAGCCATTGCAGCCATAAAAATTACATAGGTATCTTGAGTTGAGCCATATCTAAGTGTTGTGGATGTTTGATTGTTTGCAATTACAGAGTTACTTGGATTAGGAATATTAAACATTGAAATATCTAGTCCCGTATTGTTAACTAAATTTGGATTTCTTGTATTTCCTCCAGTTTGAATGGAAGAATTAAAGAAATTATTAGTTGAATTACCAGTGTGGTTTAAAGCTTGCCAATTGTTATCACTAGATCTTTGTATATTGAAATAGTCACCACTAATACTTCTATCACCTTCACCTGCCATTAAACCAAGTTTAACATTAACTTGACCTGTTTGAACCGCATTAAATCCTGAAATAGGAATTTGGTGGCTTAAAGTTGAGTTTCCTTGTACATAGGCGTGACCATCAAAAACAGTGATATCTCTCCATTTCATTTTTGAATTTTCATAGACAACAATAATTCCCCAACCTCCATAATAACCAGTTGAACCACCATTTCCTTCAACTAGCGCTATATCAGCCACAGTATATTTACCTATTCCATTTGCTTTTACGTATTCAGTAATTTCAGCAAAAGCTGAATACATAAAACCATCAGAGTTTTGAGGATAATATATATCGTTTGTATTTGCAGTTATTTCAGTATATGATGAAGAAGTAGGACCTTTAAGTTTAACTTTTCTTTTATTAAATGTTTTAGTTACTGAATTTTTAGTCACATTAAAAATATCGGGACTATTTGAGCCATCCGATGATCTTCCCGTCCAGTATAAACCAGCAAAAACAACTTTAGAACATTCTGGAACAGCACCATTTTCAGTTGAAAATGTTAAATTAGCGCTTGAAGAATTAAATGTATTTGAGTCACCATCTATATCAACATAAATCATGTTATTATTACTATTGGGCTCATTAACATCGTAATTATTCAATGTTAAATTTGTATTTCCTATCAAAGTAAAATCACCTTTAATATTATAAATACTTGTAGAAGGGGAAGCAATAGGTTTGCGTGGAGTAAAATTGACTCTTACCTGAGAATGCATTACAATACTTATCAATAAAAAGAATATTATGATAATATTTTTTCCACTAAAACTTACATCTTTAGAGTAATTTTTTGTTTTCATTTTTTTAAATTTATTGTGGAACACTTATCTGATAGGTGATAAATAAATTAGGATTATTTACATTCAGTACTGAAAATACACTTTGGTAATCAGTTTCAATAATTACATGAAGTAATTCTAAATTTACTAAAGAATTCAAAGAAACTAAATCAATTGGGCTAATATTGTTTCTAATTCTTAGTATACAATATTTTAAATTTGACAGTTCTACTGCACTTAATTGATTTATTTTATATAAATTTTCGTAACGAATGTCTAAAATAGTTCCTCCATTAGAATTATTAGAATTTCTTGAAAATTGATTGGATTCTAGTTGAACTAAATCTGTTGAATTTAAAACTACAGAAAGTGTATTCTTAAGTTCTTGATTTGATTCAAAATTAATATCGTTACAATTATAAATTTGTTGGGCTCTAATACTTATTGTAGAACACATTAAGAAAAGAGAACAAAATAATAATGTTCTAGTTTCAATTTTTAATGGACTTTCCATAATAATAATTTTAAAAAATTAATAATTACAGTAAGCTGATTTTAAGGTTTGGTTTAGGGGATGAAAATGAAGTTAAGTTTAAAAGAGAAAAATGGGGAATTGAATATTTAACACTGCTAAATTACTCAAAAACCAACACTTAGTTAGCTTTAGGTGGGGGTTTTCGATAAAGTGCTAAAAATAATCTATTAACTAACTTAAAATTAATAAAAGCTTTAACTTCTAATTCAAAAAAAAGTAGTAATTTGAATCTCTAAACTAATAACTATGAAAAATTTAATACTTATTAGACATTCAAAGTCGAGTTGGGATGCACCAGTTCAAGATATTGACAGATCTATTTCCCAAAGAGGTGTTCGTGATGCCCATTTAATAGCTTCAAAAACTCCTCAAATTTTGCCTTCATCTTATATTGTTTGGAGCAGTAAAGCAAAACGAACGCAAGAAACAGCATTCATTTTTTCTCAATACCTTTCTATTCCGCTTGAAACTATCCATTTTTCAGACGATTTATACACGTTTGATTCTAAAAAGTTGGAAAAAAGTATAAAAAAATGTGAAAATTCATATGATAGTTTAATTCTTTTTGGACATAATGAAGCTATTACAAAATTTGTTAATAAATTTGGAGACCTTTATATAGATAATGTCCCAACATCTGGTGTTGTTGCTTTGCAATTTGATACGGATGATTGGAATACGATTTCAAAAGGACAAACTAAAGCAACATTATTTCCAAGCCAGTTTAAAAATGAACAATCCCACAAATAATTATATAGATAGAGAAAAAAGTTGGTTAACATTTAATGCAAGAGTGCTTCAAGAAGCCAATGATGAAAATGTACCTTTATTAGATCGATTTCGTTTCCTTGGGATTTTCTCGAATAACTTAGATGAGTTTTTTAGAGTTCGTTACGCAGCCATTCGTCGAATGAGTCTTGAAACTACTGAAACCGAAAAAATTCTTGGAGTTCCCGCTGAACAATTACTTAAAGAAATTACCGATATTGTTATCGAACAACAATCGGAAAGTTTACGAATTTTAAGCGAAATCGAAAAAAAACTCGAAAATGAGAACATCTATATTATTAACGAAAAACAAGTTAATACAGAACAAGAAGTTTTTATTCACGATTATTTCATCCAAAAAGTTAGTCCAGCAGTTGTAACGATTATGTTAAACGATTTAGAAGAATTTCCTCTTTTAAAAGATACTTCTGGATATTTAGCGATTAAATTAGTTATGAAATCAGAATCTCAAAACGAAGAGATTAAATATGCGGTGATCGAAATTCCAAATACAATAAACCGATTTGTTGTTCTTCCTTCAAATTCTGATAAACAGTATATCATTCTTCTTGATGATGTTATACGTCTTAACTTAAATAGTATTTTTAATATTTTTGATTACAAGACGATTTCAGCCCACATGATTAAAATTACTCGCGACGCTCAGTTGGAATTTGATAGTGATTTGAGTAAAAGTTTAATGGAAAAGATTTCCAATTCCGTTAAAGAAAGAAGAGTAGGTGAGCCGGTTCGTTTTGTTTATGATCAAGCTATCGGTAAAGATACTTTGGAGTTTTTCCTTAAAGGAATGAATATTCTAAGTTCTGATAGTATTATTCCGGGTGGAAGATATCACAATCGTAGAGATTACATGAACTTCCCAAATTTAGGAAGATACGATTTATTATATAGAGAAAACTTACCATTACCCGTTCCAGGATTATCACTAGAAGGAAGTATTTTAGAGCGAATCAAAAAGAAAGATTATTTGCTTTATGCACCCTATCAATCTTTTTCTTATATCATAAAATTTTTGCGTGAAGCGGCTTTAGATCCAAAAGTAGCTTCTATTAAAATTACATTGTATCGTTTGGCTAAGAATTCACAAATTGTGAGTTCATTAATTAACGCTGCAAAAAACGGAAAAAAAGTAACGGTTCAAATCGAATTGCAAGCGCGTTTTGATGAAGAAAGTAATATTTCCTATTCCGAACAAATGCAAACCGAAGGAATTGAATTAATTTTTGGAGTGAAAGGTTTAAAAGTTCACAGTAAAATTTGTGTTATTGAACGAATTGAGGAAGGAAGAGTAAAACGCTATGGATTTATTTCGACCGGAAATTTCAATGAAAATTCTGCAAAAGTTTATACCGATGTGACTTTATTTACAAGCAATGTTGAAATTCTTAAAGACGCTGCTAAGATTTTTGATTTCTTCGATGTGAATTATCGCGTACATCGTTACAAACATTTAATTGTTTCGCCACATTATACCAGAAGTCGTTTTAATAAACTAATTGATAGAGAAATTTTAAATGCGCTTTCAGGAAAAGAAGCCTATATTAAATTGAAAATGAACAGTATATCCGATTTTAAAATGACGGATAAATTGTATGAAGCAAGTCAAGCCGGAGTAAAAATTCAATTGATAATTAGAGGAATTTGTTGTTTGATTCCTGGAGTTAAAGGTTTAAGCGAAAATATTGAAGCCATCAGTATTGTAGATAATTATTTAGAACATTCCCGAATTTATATTTTTGGAAATGAAGGGGATTCTGAAGTTTTTATTTCATCGGCGGATTTTATGACTCGTAATTTGGATGCAAGGGTAGAAGTAACCTGTCCTATTTATGATCCTGAAATTAAAAAAGAACTAATTGAAACTTTTGAAATAGGTTGGAAAGCTAACGTAAAAGCTCGTATTCATTCGGCAGATTTATTAAATCGTTACAGAAAACGTGGTGATGAAAAACCATTTAGAGCCCAACAAGAAATGTACAATTATTACCAAAACAAATTAGATGTGATTGCCGAGAACGTGCAATAAAAATATAGATGATTACAATAAAAAAATATGCAGCTATTGATATCGGTTCCAATGCCATGAGGTTATTGGTAACCAATATTGTAGAGCAAGAAGGCTGCGCACCACAATTCAATAAGAGTTCCTTAGTACGAGTTCCTATTCGTTTAGGACAAGACGCTTTTACCGTAGGCGAAATTACCGAGGAAAATATCGAAAGGATGATTGACGCCATGAAAGCTTTCAAATTATTAATGAAAGTACATAAGGTAGAAAAATATCAAGCCTGCGCTACTTCAGCTATGCGCGAAGCTTATAATGGTAAAGAAGTAGTCGAAATCATCAAAAAGAAAGCCGATATAAAAATTGATATCATCGATGGTAAAAAAGAAGCCGCCATTATTGCGGCATCCGATTTAAAACAATTCATTAGTACTGATAAAGCTTATTTATATGTGGATGTTGGTGGTGGAAGCACCGAATTTTCTTTGTTCTACGAAGGAAAAATCATCGCATCTAAATCGTTCAAAAACGGAACCGTTCGCTTGTTAAATAACATGGTAAACGAAGTAGTTTGGCAAGAAATTGAAAAATGGATTAAAACCAATACCGAACCTTTTGAAGATATCACCTTAATTGGTTCTGGAGGAAATATTAATAAATTATTCAAATTATCTGAAAAACAACAAGACAAACCGCTTTCGTATGTCTATGTAAGTTCACAATATCAAAAATTGAACAGCATGACCTACGAACAAAGAATCGCTGAAATAGGTTTAAATCCAGATCGCGCCGATGTAATTATTCCAGCTACAAGAATCTATCTTAACGCTATGAAATGGAGTGGTGCCCGACATATTTATGTACCAAAAATTGGATTATCCGATGGTATCGTGAAAGCGATGTATTATGGAAAGATATAATAATTAGTCCCGTAGGGACGACACATCGGTAGATAAAAAAATCAGAAATATAAGTCCCGTAGGGATGACATATTGGTAGAAAAATTTAATTATAATAATTAATTTAATCCCGTAGGGATGGTATAGCGGTAATGGCAAACACATATACACAAATTCACATCCAATTTGTTTTTGCGGTAAAATATCGAAACGGATTAATTCATTCGTCATTCAAAGAGGAATTGTACCAATATATTTCAGGAATAATTAAGGCCAATAATCATAAATTATTAGCGATTAATGGAATGTCAGACCACATTCATATTTTAATCGGAATGCGTCCAACACAATCCATTTCTGAATTAATGCAAATCATTAAAGCCAATTCCTCCAAATGGATTAACGAGAAAAAGTTTTTAAATGTAAAATTTGAGTGGCAAGAAGGTTACGGAGCATTTTCGTATTCCAAATCCCATGTTCAAAATGTAATTAAGTACATTCAGAATCAAGAAGAACGTCATAAAACGAAATCATTTCAAGAGGAATATTTAGAATTTTTAGAAGCTTTTGAAGTGGAGTATGATGAACGTTACATTTTTAAAGAGCCTATTTAATGTCATCCCTACGGGATTTTTAGAAACTGTTAGTTAATCGTTACCAAGATTTCATCCCTAACGGGATTTATAAAATTTGTTTTGTATTATTGTATTTATAAACCAAGAATGATTTTTTAAAACCATGAAGAAAATTGAAATACCAAAATTCCATGAAACATTTAATCCAATTTTACAGATATTGAGTAATGGAGAGATGATTCATACTAGAGAATTACAAGATTTGGTTATTAAGAAATATTATTCTGATTTACCTGAAGAAATGCTTAATGAGAAAACAAAATCAGGTGAAGTATTGATCAATAATAGAATTGCGTGGGGAAAATCATATCTAAAAAAAGGTGGATATATTTTTTATCCAGAACGAGGACATGTTAAAATTACAGAGAAAGGTTTAAGTCAAAAGTCTAGTTTAACATTAAAAGATGTTGAACAAGGAACAAATATGCTTGATTTTTATACCGAAGAAAATTTAAAGTTAAATAAATCTAAAACAGATATAAAAGTTATTGATAATGCATCTCCACAAGATTTAATTGATGAAGGTTTTTCAAAAATTGAAACAGAGGTAAAAAATGATTTATTAGATAAACTAAAAGTTATCAATCCATATTATTTTGAAAAAGTAATTCTTATTTTATTGAAGAAAATGGGTTATGGAGATTTTATAGAAACTTCTAAATCTTCAGATGGAGGAATTGATGGAATTATTAATGAAGACAAATTAGGTTTAGACAAAATTTATATTCAGGCTAAAAGATTCAATGAGAATAAGGTAAGAGAAAAAGATATCAGAAATTTTATTGGAGCTATGAGTGGTGATACAAATAAAGGTGTTTTTGTAACTACCTCATTATTTGATAAAGGTGCTGTTGAAAAAGCCAAAAATGCTCATCACAAAATAATTCTAATAGATGGAATTAAATTGGTTGATTTAATGCATGAGTTTAATGTTGGTGTTCAGACTAAATCTGTTTATGAAGTCAAGCAATTAGATGAAGATTTCTTTGAAGAACAATAATTTAAACATCCAAATCAAACGTCTTTCTCAACAAATCTAAAGCTGGATTAATTTGTTTTAAACGTTCAAATTTTTCTTGTGGAGTAAATGCGTATTTGTTTTCGGTAGTTTCATTTACTACAACTTCAATGGTAATATCGTGGTTGTGTAATTTTCCTCTTAAATAACCCATTAATTCATGGCAACCCGATAAAAATTCCTCTTTCGTACTTTGATTTGGAAGTTCTAAAGTAATGGTGGTTCCGTTTAACGTTGGATCGTTCATTTGCATGTAAGTTGCTAACAAACGCTTTCCGCTATCGGTCATTTTTTGAGCAAATTTATTCCACTGCAACAACATATCGGTTTCGTTAAACGTTTCTGAAGGTAATTCCTCTCTGTGTTTTTGAAAGGTTTGTTGTTGGGCTTCTAACTCTTTTTTCGCTTTAATACTTGCTAATGAAAGTGCCGAAACTTTAGTTCCTGTCGGATTTAAATTGGTTAAAACGGGTTTCGGAATTTCAGGAACTATTGGAGCAACTACTTCATTTTGAACTTGAGGAATTTCAGCAACTATTGGTTCGTTTATAACTGTTTCAGATACTATAACAGGTTTTGTTTCCTCAGTTGAAACCTGAGTTTTAACCGTTGGAACTTCAGTAATAGAGTAGGAGTTGTTCTTGTAATGAGTAGCCGGAATGATAAATTTAGCTACTTTTTTTTTTCTCCATCAAAAGTGATAGAGGCTAATTGCATCAAACAAAGCTCGACTAAAAGGCGTTGATTTTGACTGACTTTATATTTCAAATCACATTCATTAGCTAACTCAATTCCTTTTAATAAGAAATCGTGCATTACTTTGTGTGATTGCGCTGCATATAAACTTTGTGCATGTTCCCCAGCTTCCAATAAAGGTAAAGTAGCCGGATTTTTACACACTAATAAATCTCTAAAATGCGAAGCCAAACCTGCAATAAAATGATGTCCATCAAAACCTTTTGCTAAAATATCATTGTAAGCTAAAAGTAAATCCGGAATTTTATTTTCTAAAATTAAATCGGTGATTTTGATGTAATATTCAAAATCTAATACGTTTAAATTTTCAGTAACCGCTTGTCTAGTAAGGTTTTTTCCACAATAAGATACTACTCGGTCAAAAATAGACAAAGCATCACGCATAGCACCATCTGCTTTTTGAGCAATGATGTGAAGAGCGTCGTCTTCAAAGGTAATTCCTTGTTCTTTAGCAATTTCAGCTAAGTGTTCTTTTGCATCTTTAACCGTAATTCTCTTAAAATCAAAAATTTGACAACGCGATAAAATCGTTGGAATAATTTTATGTTTTTCAGTAGTTGCTAAAATGAAAATAGCATGCTTAGGTGGTTCTTCTAATGTTTTTAGGAAAGCATTAAAAGCAGCTTGCGAAAGCATGTGCACCTCGTCAATGATATATACTTTGTATTTTCCAGTTTGTGGAGGTATTCTAACTTGATCGATAATACTTCTAATATCATCAACACCATTATTAGAAGCCGCATCTAATTCAAAAACGTTAAAAGAGAAATCCTCATACGGATCATCATACCCTTCTTGATTGATTTTTCGAGCTAGAATTCGTGCACAAGTTGTTTTTCCTACACCACGTGGTCCAGTAAATAATAAGGCTTGTGCCAAGTGATTCGTTTCAATAGCATTCAACAAAGTATTGGTAATAGCTTGTTGCCCCACAACATCTTTAAATGTTTGCGGACGATACTTACGAGCCGATACGATAAATTGTTCCATAAATTCTATTGAAACACAAATATAGGTTGGGAAATTCCAAAAAGCAAATTCCAAAAACCAA
>NZ_JAIWOF010000170.1 GCF_020217025.1 Flavobacterium sp.
ATTGAGGTGAATCTTTATAAAAGTTATTCACAATTTAGTTTTTAAAGGGATGTTGAATGCTTATCTTTAATAGAAAGTTTAGCAATAGCTTCAGCATTTTTATCAGAAGAATTAGCTGAAGTTCCAGTAACAAAAACACCTTTCAATCCGTATTTGGAAACGATTCCGTAGACGGTTGCTGCGTCATCTGGATTAGAGTTGCCTTCGTAATGGTAAATGTGATTGATGGTATAATTTTCGGGATGCAAAATTATATCTTCTTCATTTTGATTGAAATCAAATGTAAACCCTTTCTCTCTTAATTTTCTTAGCGCTTCAGAGACAGAAGCATAGTGATAAATAGTTGACATAAGAATTAAGTATTATAAATTTGCGACCTCTAAATTTACGAATATATTAGCTCTTAAAAGCAAAAGATTATGTTAAACTATCTATTAAAATTTCTTTAAAACGATAGAATTTGTTGTAAGTTTGCACCGCAGACCGCCTTATCGTCCGTGTGTAAGCATGGTAGGAAAGTCCGGACACCAAAGAGTAGCATAGTGGGTAACGCCCATCCGCCGAAAGGTGAGGACAAGTGCAACAGAAAGTATGTACAGGTAATGCTGTAGTGAAACCAGGTAAACTCTATGCGGTGAAATGCCAAGTATATCAGCAGTTTTTGAGTAATCAAAATAAGGGCGACTCGTCCGATGTTGAAGGGTAGGCAGCTTGAGTTACACAGTAATGCGTAATCTAGATAAATGATAAGGCTCCGATTTATCGGAGACAGAATCCGGCTTATAGGTCTGCTTTTTTTATTTTGTGACGATTTTATCCTTCGTCTTCCTCTTCATAATCCTCTTCTTCGTCGCTTTCGAATTCGTAAAAAGAAAATACAGAACCTCCGTAACTTTTTGAAAAGGAAAAATTTGTCAAATGATCTAGTTTGGTATGTTTCGAATGTTCTACAATTAACATTCCTTCTTCGTCTAAAAGCTCGTTTTCAAAAATAAGTTGAATGATTTTTTCAAAGTTCTCCTGACTCAAATCATATGGTGGATCAGCAAAAATAATATCATAACTTGCTTTACTTTTTTCTAAGAATTTGAAAACATCACTTTTAATTACGCTAATATCTAAATCTAATTCCGTTGCCGTTTTTTTGATGAAATTTACACAACCCATGTCGCCATCAACACTAGTTATTGGTCCAGCACCACGAGAAGCGAATTCGTAACTGATATTACCAGTTCCTGAGAATAAATCCAAAACTTTTAAACCATGAAAATTAAAGTAATTATTCAAAATATTGAATAACGATTCTTTACACATGTCGGTTGTAGGACGAACAGGTAAGTTTTTCGGAGCTACTAAACGGCGCCCTTTGTGTTTTCCGGAGATAATTCTCATGAATGATAAAGTATAAAGTGATTTCTCAATTCTGAAGAAGAAACGTCTAAGATTGAAGCTTTGTTTGAAACATCAAGTAAAGAACAGTTTCTAATATATTTAAAAGCAATTTTATAAAAGGCATCTTCTTCTGTACAATTTCCAAAAAGCTGAACTGAAATCGTTTCTGGATTTAATTGTAATTGTTCGCAAGTAAACAAGATGAAATAAATAAAATCTTCTGGAGTGTTATATTGAAATGAATTAAAAAGTAGTAATTGCTGATTTTTTACCACAACAATTTCAAAATGCTCTTTTTGAAGATGCACAAAAACTTGCTTTTCTTCTTTATTTTTGGACAAATCTAATAGTTGTTTTACTAAAATAGAATTAGCATTCTGATATTCAAAAGTTTCGTATTGGTCTAACAAGAAATTATTAATATTAACGAAAGGAACATAAACATTATTCATTTCGTATGGAAAAATAACATCATGGGTAAAAAAATCAGTTTCAAAAACTTTGGTATTGTATTGCAAATAACTTGCTAAAAAATGAACATCAAATAGGGAAGTAGGCACAAAAGTATTCAAGTTATTATCATGAATTACCATTACTTCATCAAATGATTTTGTAAGAATAGGATAATCGACGAAAGTACGCCACAATTGTTCTTCAATTACTTTGTTTTTTTCAAAGAGAATTGACATGGTGTTTATTACTTTGTTGGAAAGTAAATCAAAGACACAAAAAGAAAGTCCACTCAAGGAAACCTGAATGGACAACTTTTTGTATGTTTTTTGAGTAATGTCGTTATTCGTTATTACCATATTTTTTTGGCCAGTTTCCTGAAAGTGTAACTTCTTCTAGTGAACCTAAAATAATTTGAGGACCGTTGATTTCATCAATAGACTCTACTTTATTTTCTTGTTTTACTAATTCTTGATCTAAATCTTTTAATAAAGCATTTTTGTCAATAATAGCTTGGAATACAGAAAGATTCGAGTCGTTTCTAGAAACTACACCTGTTTTCATTACAACAGGAACTTCAACTTCACCAACTTTTACAACATTTAATCTTTTGTATCTGTCAGAATTTTTAAATAATGAATCTTTTACTTTAACAGTTCCTAATTTAGTGATAATTACTTCATCTTTGAAGAAACCACCAACTCCATCAGCTCCAACTTTAATCCCAAAAGCAGTATTTTTAGCAGCATCAATTACAGCAGTATCTTTTCTTGAAACGATTTCAAATTCACCATTTTCAACAAATTTTACTAATTCGTCAAAAGTGTCAGCATATTTTCCATTAACAGACTTGTAACCTGTTTGTAATTTTTTAATGTCTAACATTGTTTTAACAGCTACTTCGTAACGACTTTCTTTTTCTTTTTGAAACTCAATAGGTTTCATAATTGAAGAATAAATTAAGTATAGAAGAAAAAATGAGATTCCCCATAATAAAATGGTGAAAACTTTTTTATTTCCTGGTGTAACGAATTTATCAATTAGTTTAACCAATGCAAAGATTAAAATAACCAATACGACTAAATAAATAGCAATTTCTAACATTTGAATAATTTATTTTTAGTTAAATAGGTACGCAAATCTACAATTTTTTTTTCTACACAAAAGAATTTCTTGTAAAAATCATTCAGTATATTTGAAAAATTAATATTGGCCAAATCTTTTTTATGACTTACAAGCTGTTTTACAATTTATTACAAAATAATTTTCCGCATCAACCCACTCTAAAACAGGATATTTTTTTTCAGAAAATTGCCGATTTTATTTTGAACTCAACTTCTGATGATATTTTTATCCTCAAAGGTTATGCCGGAACGGGTAAAACAACCATAATTTCTACCGTAATTAATAATTTAGGTGATGTTAATATGAAAGCTGTATTACTTGCACCAACAGGTAGAGCAGCTAAAGTAATCAGTAATTACTCTGGAAAACCGGCTTATACGATTCATAAACGAATTTATTTCCCCAAAAAAAATAAAACTGGAGGCGTTAGTTTTACATTGCAACAAAATAAATTTAAAAATACCTTATTTATAGTCGATGAATCTTCTATGATTTCGGATAATAACCAAGATTCTAAATTGTATGAAAATGGTTCGTTGTTAGATGATTTGTTTTTTTATGTGGATGCTGGAAATAATTGCAAACTTTTATTAATAGGAGATACCGCTCAGTTGCCGCCGGTTAACATGAGTGTGAGTCCGGCTTTGGATATTGACTCGCTTTCGCTTCATTATCAAAAAAATGTACATCATATTGAGTTGGATGAAGTGATGCGTCAAGCGGAACATTCTGGAATTTTGTATAATGCTACGCAGTTACGTGAATTATTACATTCGCATTTTATTGATACGTTCCAATTTAAATTGAAAGGGTTTAAAGATATTGTTCGTTTACAAGATGGTTATGAAATTCAAGATGCGATTCATCAAGCGTATGATAATTATAGTATAGAAGACACAGCTTTTATTTTGCGTTCCAATAAAAGAGCGAATCAATACAACCAACAAATTAGAGCTTCCATTTTGTCTAAAGAAAGTGAAATTTCAACTGGAGATTATTTAATGGTAGTGAAAAACAATTATTTCTGGTTACCCGAAAATTCAGAAGCAGGTTTCATCGCTAATGGTGATATTGTCGAAATTCTAGAAATCAGAAAAATTCAAGAACTGTATGGATTCAAATTCGCTACTGTAAAAATCAGAATGGTGGATTATCCGAATCAAATTCCGTTTGACACTGTTATTATGTTAGATACGATTATGAGTGAATCGCCTTCATTAACATATGAAGAATCGAATAAATTGTATCAGGAAGTTTTATTGGATTATGAAGAAGAACGCCAACAATATAAAAAACTACAAAAAGTAAAAGAAAACCCTTATTTCAATGCACTTCAAGTGAAGTTTTCATATGCGATAACGTGTCATAAATCGCAAGGTGGTCAATGGAAAACCGTTTTTGTAGAACAACCTTATTTACCCGACGGAATTGATATCGATTATGTCCGCTGGTTGTACACTGCCATCACGCGTGCTGAAGAAAAATTATATTTAATCGGATTTAAAGATGAGTTTTTCGAAAATTAATACTTTTGTAATCAAACAAAATCGAACATGAGAATAATAGCTGTAATTCCCGCAAGATATGCTTCAACTCGTTTCCCTGCAAAATTAATGCAAGATTTGGGAGGCAAAACCGTAATTCTTAGAACGTATGAAGCGGCTATTTCCACAAATCTATTTGATGATGTTTTTGTGGTAACGGATTCTGATTCAATTTTCAACGAAATTATTTCGAGTGGAGGAAAAGCCATCATGTCGATAAAAGAACACGAAAGCGGAAGCGACAGAATTGCAGAAGCTGTTGAACATATGGATGTTGACGTTGTAATTAACGTTCAAGGCGACGAACCTTTTATAAATAAAAAACCTTTAGAAGAACTAATTGAAGTTTTTAAAAACGATTTAGAAAAGAAAGTTGACTTAGGCTCTTTGATGTTTCAAATAGCTGATAAAGAAGAAATTAATAATCCAAATAACGTAAAAGTTATAACAGACCAACAAGGTTTTGCGTTATACTTTTCACGTTCGGTGATTCCGTATCCTAGAGAAGAAAATGTAGGCGTTCGTTATATGAAACACATCGGAATTTATGCTTTCAGAAAAGAAGCTTTGATGGATTTTTACCGCTTACCCATGTTGTCGTTAGAAGCTTCTGAAAAATTAGAGCAATTACGTTACTTAGAATATGGAAAACGCATTAAAATGGTAGAAACTTCTCACGGAAGTATCGGAATAGATACTCCTGAAGATTTAGAAAAAGCGAGAAAGTTATTGTAATTAATTATTCTGTTTTATCACTAAAATAGCCTCTAGTTTTAATTTTAGAAGAAAAGAAATTCATAAACAAAATAACAAAGAAAAGAAATAAAAATACTTGTAGAATAGTAAATATTTTTCCTTCCATTGTTATTGGATAATATTCTCCATAACCTATTGTAGAAGAGGTTACAAAACTATAATATACCGCATCAAACCAATGATTTAATGTTGCATTCAAGTAATTTCCAGTTCTGTAAAATACTGCAAAAGCTAAAACCGATTCTAAATAATTGAAAAATAGCAACAACATCGATCTTTTATAAGAACGAGGTTGGGAAAACAAATCAGAAGCAAAAATTAGCGTTGGAATGTACAAAACCGTCTCTAAAAGAATATAAATCAATATAAAAACCACAAAGTGATTGGTTTGCCAATTATTTACAAGAATTAAAATAGGGAAGATAACTTTTGCTAAAATATAAAAGTCCATTACTAAATCTTTGTATTCATATCCAAATTTATTAGCAAAATGCTTAATGTAAATTCCAGGAAATAATAATTGTGAGGAAGAAAGAAATAAACGTACTATCTTTTCAATTCCATTATCTTCTTCATGATCATTGTTCCAAATAGCTCTAATATTTAGAATTGTTTTTTTTAATGGACTAAAATTATGGTGGTTGAGTTTATTAACTTTTCCAACTAATAATTTTTTAACTATGCTCATTACGATAATTTTTTAATGGTAAACAATTCGTTGTGCACTTCAATTTTTGGATACAATCTTACGGAATAATTACTATCAAATTTACTTTTATAAGTAGCGTTTCTTCTTCTGTCTTGATAATCTAAAATCATAGTATTAAACAAGATAAATCCATTTACATTAAGTAAAAAATTAATTCTATTAATAAAGAAATCTTCAAATAAAAAATTAGGCATTGTCGTATCTTGAAAGATATCAATAATGATTAAATCATATTTTTCTTTGGTTTTTAAAACGAATTCAAAAGCATCATCATTCACAATTGAAACGTTATTATAGTTTCCTAAACCAAAATATTTTCTAGCCATTTCAATCACAGTAGCATCAATTTCTACTCCTGTAATTTTACCTTCAAATTTTACTTCTTTTTTTAGAGTTTCAATTACGCTTCCACCAGCAACGCCAAGTACTAAAATATTTTCAAATGTGCTAATTCTTTCGTAACCAATATATTTTAATCCTTTTTTTAGTACACGCTGTAGACTACCAAAAGAATAATTCGTATTCTCAGAATCTAAAACCAAATGTCCATTATTCCAGGTAACTTCTAGATTTTTACTGTAAACCGATTTCTTTTGATGAATTTTTATAGGTAATAAAAAACTCAATACGCGCTTAATCATGTAATTTTGTTTGTAATCGTAAATATAATTTTATTTTTGTCTCAAAATAGTCTCTAATGAAACAAATTATATACAAATTTATTTTCTGCAAAATTTTCGGATGGAAAGTAATCGGTACAATTGCACCAGAAGTAAAAAAATGCGTGTTAATAGCGGTTCCACATACGAGTTGGTGGGATTTCTTTCTTGGAATTTTCTCTCGTGGAATTCTTAATCTAGAAATTAATTATGTAGCTAAAAAAGAATTATTCGTATTTCCTTTTAATTATTTCTTTACTTGGACAGGAGGAACTCCTCTAAATCGCCAAAAAAACGAGAATAAAGTAGATACAATTGCTAAAATATTTCAAGAAAAAGATGTTTTTAGATTAGCAATCGCACCAGAAGGAACTCGAAAAAAAGTAACCGAATGGAAAACGGGATTTTATTACATGGCATTAAAAGCAAATGTTCCAATTATTCCTGTAGCGTTTGATTACGGAAGAAAACAAGTAGTGTATCACGAACCATTTTACCCAACGGGAAATATTGAAGCTGATTTAAAATTTTTAAAATCGTATTACAAAGATGTAATTGGTAAAATTCCTGAAAAAAGTTTTACAAATATTTAAAAAAATAGAACTCTGGAGAAATTCAGAGTTTTTTTATGGTTTATAGTTTTTAAAAGTACCATTTTTAAAAAACACTACAATGCGCTCAATTTCTTCGTGAGAATTATTTTCTGTTTTAGACGATTCTACAGGATTAGGTTCTGAAAGGGTAGAAGCAATTCCTTTTTCTACAGTCGAAAACAAATCAGGTTCCGAACTAGTGTTTTCTAAAATTGGTAGTGAAGCAGATTTTTTTTCAATTTCTAAAACTGTTGGAACACCATTTTCTGATTTTGGAAAATTTCCTTTTCCATTCAAAATCCAATACAAATCTACTTCAGGAAAAACCTCAATTACTTTGATGATAAAATCTAAGCTAGGTTTATTTCTACCCGAGAGTAGGTGAGATAGACTCGAGCGCTGTACATTGATTTTATCCGCAAAAGCAGAAGCCGATAAATTATAATAATCGAGTATAATTTCTAACCGTTTAATAAAATCATCAATGTTTACCATTGTAAATAGTTGTTTTAAATTACAGAGTTACAAATGTAAACAAAGTAAAAGAAATACACAAGTTTACAGATGTAAATAACGATATGTATATTAAATATAAGCTTTATTTAGATTATCATAACTAATTGATTTATAAAAAACAACATATGTAAATTGTGAATAAGTTAATGTTGTAAATTAATACGATGTAGGGTAATATAATCTGTAATTAAAACCGTTTACAAAAGTAAATTTCATAACATTTTCACATGTTTACAAATGTAAAATTAAAGTTGTTTACATTTGTAAATCAAAATAAAACCATGGATTATTTACAATTAGCAACTCAATATTTAGAGCTAAAACTAAAAGGCAAGTATATTTATTTAGATAACATTTTACCTCTTTTAAACTCTTTGAATTCTGATTTTGAAATTACTCAAATAGGAAAATCGGTTCAAGGAAGAGCTATTCATCAAGTAAAAATTGGAACTGGAACTACCAAAATTTTAATGTGGTCGCAAATGCATGGAAATGAATCAACGACTACAAAAGGATTATTTGATTTCTTCAATTTCTTGAAATCGGATAATGAAATAGCAAATCGAATTAAATCGGACTATACTTTATTGTGTATTCCTATGCTAAATCCAGATGGTGCTTTCTTATATACGAGAGAAAATGCTAACAAAGTGGATTTAAATAGAGATGCTTTTAATGCTACTCAGCCTGAAATGCAAATCTTGCACAGCGTTTATAAAAGTTTTCAGCCAGATTACTGCTATAATTTACACGATCAACGAACTATTTTTGGAACAGAAGGCTTTAATTTACCTGCAACCGTCTCTTTTTTATCACCAGCTTATAATGAAGAGAGAGAATATAACGAAGTGCGTTTAAAAGCAATCCATATAATAAACAATATGAATAATGCGTTACAACTTTATATTCCAAATCAAGTTGGGCGTTTTGATGATGGTTACAATGTCAATTGTACAGGTGATTATTTCACAACGCAAAACACTCCAACGATTTTATTTGAAGCTGGGTATTATAAAGATGATTATAATAGAGATATTGTAAGAAAATTTATTTTTATTTCGCTTTTAAGTTCATTTGATGGAAGTTACGAAAACGTTATAGTTGATAAAGAATTGAATAATTATTTGAAGATTCCTCAAAATAACAAATGTTTTTATGATTTTATTTATAAAAATGTCAAAATTATTGATAATAATGAAGAAAAAATAATTAACTTTGCAGCTCAATATACTGAAGCAGTGCAAGATGGTCAGTTAAAATTTGTGGCAACTATCGTTAAAATTGATGATTTGCAGGATTTTAAAGGACATTTAGAATACGATTGCGCAAATGGTTTGTTTGAATCTAAAGGGGAATATTTTCCCAAAATAGAAGATAAAGCCGATTTTTTTATCAATAATTTAACAGAATTTAACAATGGTGTAAAAATTATTTGATAAATTTGCCTCAGTTTTGAATAAAAATCAAAAATTTAACAAATATTATAAGCACTTATGAGTAAGTTTCGTTTAGATGAAGTAGATCATCAAATTTTGGACATGTTGATTGATAACACGAGAGTTCCTTTTACAGATATTGCAAAAAAATTATTAATTTCTGCAGGAACGGTACATGTTAGGGTGAAAAAAATGGAAGATGCTGGAATCATTCAAGGTTCTTCTTTGACATTAGATTATGAAAAATTAGGATATTCTTTCATTGCTTATGTTGGTGTTTTCTTGCACAACACGTCTCAAACTAAATTCGTTTTAGAACGAATTAATCAAATTCCTTTCGTAACTGTTGCTCACGTAACTACAGGGAAATTTAATATTTTCTGTAAAATTAGAGCTAAAGATACCAAACACGCTAAAGAAGTTATCTTCATGATTGATGATATCGAAGGTGTGTACAGAACTGAAACCATGATTTCTTTAGAAGAAAGCATCAACGACAAAAAACGATTGATGCATACGATTTTTAAAGAATTGTAAAATACGAAAGCCTCATTATTGAGGCTTTTTTTATATCTTTAAGTTATGAAAAATTTACAACCAAATGAATTTGCTCATTATTATGAGAATTATATCAAGCTGGTTCCTGAGCAAGATATTATAAAAGGACTTACTAAGCAAAAAGGAGAAATGTTGCATTTCTTTAAATCGATTCCTGTTTTTAAACATGAATTTAGATATGCAGAAGGCAAGTGGACGATAAAAGACATTATTCTGCATTTAATTGATGCGGAAAGAATATTTGTGTATCGTGCTTTACGTA
>NZ_JAIWOF010000171.1 GCF_020217025.1 Flavobacterium sp.
TCGCTAGAAATGACAGCACGGCTTTACCAGGTTTTGAAGAAAATGATTATGTTGTTACTGCAAATGCTAATAATAGAGAATATGAAAGTCTATTAACAGAATACGAAACGGTACGAAATGCCTCTATAAGTTTATTTGAAACTTTTACTAATGATGATTTACTTCGTTTAGGAACAGCTTCTAATAATAGTGTTTCGGTAAGAGCAATTGGATATATTATGTTAGGTCATGAATTGCATCATAAAAACGTAATTTTAGAAAGATATTTATAATAAAAAAGGGATTCAATTTTGAATCCCTTTTTTTATGTATTAATCTTCATCGTCTTCGTCAGCATCATCATCGTCATCTCCGTCTTCAGAATCTTCGATATCGTCTGAATCATTTGAAATATCATCATCATCGTCTTCATCGATATCTAAGTCTTTTAAAGCTCCGATTTTTTCATCTGGTACTACTACAACATCATCTTCGATAATATCATCTTCGTCATAGTTTTCGATTCTATCAGCAAGTTTAGTACTTACTTTTACTAAGTAAATAGTATCTTCTGTACGAACTTCTACAGCTTCAACAGTTTCATTCTTAGCATTTTTAAATCGAATAACATCCGAATCATCATATCCGTCAGGAAATTTCTCAACTAGTAAGGTTAAGATTTCATTTGTTAATTTAGCGTAATCAACAATAACTCTTTTCATTGGGTAGGTTTTAATCTTGTAATTTCGTCAAATGTAATATCCTTAGCTTATATTTTCAAGTAAAATTTAATATTTTTTTTAAAAATTTTACCAGCCTAAAACGTAAGCAAACATCAACGGTGCAACTATCGTAGCATCAGACTCTACGATAAATTTAGGCGTTGTAATATCTAATTTACCCCAAGTAATTTTTTCGTTTGGAACTGCTCCAGAATACGAACCATAACTAGTTGTTGAGTCAGAAATCTGACAGAAATAGCTCCAAAATGGCACATCATGCATTTCCATATCTTGATATAACATCGGAACTACACAAATAGGGAAGTCTCCTGCAATACCACCACCAATTTGGAAGAAACCAATTCCTTTTCCAGCACAGTTTTTTGGATACCAATCAGCTAACCACATCATGTATTCAATTCCGCTTTTCATTGTAGTGGCTTTGAATTCTCCTTTGATACAGTAAGAAGAGAAAATATTACCCATAGTACTATCTTCCCAACCTGGAACTACAATTGGTAAGTTTTTTTCAGCAGCAGCTACCATCCAAGAATCTTTTGGGTCGATTTCATAGTATTGTTCCAAAACGCCTGAATTGATCATTTGGTACATAAATTCATGTGGAAAATAACGTTCTCCTTTTGAATCGGCATTATTCCAAATATCAAATAAATGTTGTTGTAATCTTCTGAAAGCTTCTTCTTCAGGAATACATGTATCAGTTACACGATTGTAATGGTTTTCTAATAAATCCCATTCTTCTTGTGGTGATAAATCTCTGTAGTTTGGAACTCTTTTATAAGAATTATGAGCTACCAAATTCATGATATCCTCTTCTAAATTAGCTCCAGTACAAGAAATAATATGTACTTTATCTTGACGAATCATTTCGGCTAATGATTTTCCTAATTCAGCAGTACTCATGGCACCCGCTAATGTAATCATCATTTTTCCGTTGTCTAATAAATGCTCTTCATATCCTTTTGCTGCATCTACTAAAGCGGCAGAGTTAAAGTGAAGATAATGTTTCTCAATAAACTGACTAATTGGTCCTTTGCTCATTACTTTTTATTTTATTGTTCTTTTTTCTTAATGTATCCTAAAATTTCTAAAACGTCTTCGGCTTTTTGTTGTTCTGAAAATACTTCAGTTGCAATAATTCCGTTTTTGTCTTTATCAATTAAAATGTGTTTTGGTTGTGGTAAAATACAGTGACTTAATCCGCCAAAACCTCCAATAGTTTCTTGATAAGCTCCAGTATTAAAGAATCCGATGTATAATGGTTTTTCTTTGTTGTATTTTGGTAAATAAACCGCATTCATGTGTTGTTCCGAATTGTAATAATCGTCTCCATCACAAGTTAATCCGCCAAGTAAAACCCGTTCGTAAGTATCATTCCAGCGATTCACTGCCATCATAACAAAACGTTTGTTAATTGCCCAAGTATCTGGTAGAGTAGTGATGAAAGAAGAGTCAATCATGTTCCAATTCTCTCTATCATTTTGTTTCTTTTGGTATAAAACTTGGTACAAAGCACCTCCAGATTCACCTACAGTAAACGAACCAAATTCTGTAAAAATGTGAGGAACAGCAACTTCTGCATCATCACAAGCAATTTTGATTTGATTTAAGATTTCGTCTACCATATATTGGTAATCGTAATCAAAAGCTAATGAATTTTTAATTGGGAAGCCACCACCAATATTTAAACTATCTAATGAAGGACATTCTTTTTTCAAAGCAATGTACACTTTCATACATTTTAATAATTCGTTCCAATAATAGGCTGTGTCACGAATACCTGCGTTAATAAAGAAGTGAAGCATTTTTAATTCCACTTTCTTATTGTCTGCAATTTGTTTTCTATAAAAAGGAACGATGTCTTTATAACCAATTCCTAAACGAGACGTGTAAAACTCAAATTTTGGTTCTTCTTCCGCAGCAATACGAATTCCGATTTTGAATTTCCCATCGATTTCTTCTTGTAATAAATCTAATTCTTCAAAATTATCAATTACCGGAATCGTATTTTTATGTCCGTTGTTGATTAAACGCGCAATGTTGGTTACATATTGATCGCGTTTAAATCCGTTACAAACAACAAAAGTATTTTTATTGATTTTCCCTTGTTCCATCAAACTTTCAACAATATTAATGTCAAAAGCAGAAGAAGTTTCAAGATGAATATTATTTTTTAAAGCTTCATTTAAAATGAATTCAAAATGCGAACTTTTGGTGCAATAACAATAGAAATACTTAGCCTCGTAGCCATGCTTTTCCATTGAATTTCTAAACCACATTTTTGCACGGTTGATATTTTGAGAAATTTTAGGCAAATAGGTAAACTTAAGAGGAGTACCATATTCTTCTACTAATTTCATTAAGTCGATACCGTGAAATTGAAGATTGTCTTTGTTTAAAGTAAATTCTTCCTGTGGAAAATAAAAAGTCTGATTAATTAAGTCGTAATATTTTGTATTCATTTTGAAAAATAAGATTAAAAATTAAAAAAGCTTAAATGTTTACTGTTTTAAACCTTAATTTTCAAACCCTAATATTTGCAAATCGAATTAATAGTTTTTCACTAAAAGTTTTCGATAACGCGAATAAATCAATTATATGAAAACAAAAAATAGAAAAGAACAAACGATCAATAATAGATAAGTCAGCATTCCTATTGCTAAGAATTCTGTTGAAATTGTTCGTATAGTTGTTTTCTTTCATGGGCGCAAAGTTAAAAAATAAAATGGCTATTATTTATAGAAAATGTAAAAAAATGATTAGACGGCATAATCTTCAAATGCCTTGAAAATCAATTCATTGTCTGCTTCTTGATTGATTTTGATTTTTCCGATTCCATCAAGAAGTGCAAATTGTACTTTTCCGAATTCATTTTTCTTATCGTAAATCAATAGCTCAATGATTTGATTGATATCGTTTTCATCGAATTCAATGCGTTCAAAAATATCATTTATAATGTACTTAATTTCGTGATATTCCTCATTAGTTAGCCATCCTTTTTCTTTAGAAATATAGCTTTCTAAAATCATTCCTGCTGCAATTGCTTCTCCGTGAAGTAAGCTAGTTTTGTTTTCGTTTTCTAAGAAATAGCTTTCGATTCCATGACCTAAAGTATGTCCAAAATTTAGTGCTTTTCGAATACCATTTTCAGTTAAATCTTCACAAACAATGGTGTTTTTTATTTGAATGGATTGATGAATTAATTCGTTTAAATCTTCTGTACTTAAATCCTTTAAGTTTTTAAATTTATCCCAATAGTTCTTATCGAAAATCAATCCATGTTTTAGCATTTCAGCTAATCCGGAGCGCATTTCTCTTTGTGATAAAGTACTTAAAAATTCGGTATCAATAATTACAGCTTTAGGTTCGCGAATAATCCCAATTTGATTTTTTAAATTACCTAAATCAACCCCATTTTTACCACCAATGGAAGCATCAACCATGGAAAGTAGAGTGGTAGGAATGTTAATAAAATCAATTCCTCTTTTAAATGTACAAGCTACAAATCCGCCTAAATCAGAAATTACACCACCGCCTAAATTGATGATAATACTTTTTCTATCGGCGCCTAATTCTGATAAAGCAGCCCAAACTTCGGTACAAGTTGCTATATTTTTATGATTTTCACCCGCTTCTAATTCAATGATTTCGATTTCAATTTCGGTTGCCAAATTATTTAATAAATGAGGTAAACAATACTGCGAGGTATTTTCGTCAACCAAAATAAAAATTTTAGAATAATGCGTTGTAACAAGATATGAGGCTAATTTTTCATAGCCTGTTTCATTAAAAAATACGGAATAATTAGTTGCTTGTATGGTTTGCATGAAAATGTGTAAAATTTGACTGCAAAATACGTCATTTTTTATTTATTATTCGATAACTGTGGCGTATATTTGTATCACTTTATTACAAAACACAATGAACACACTATTTAATAATACAGAAGTTGCTTTTGCCTTAAAAAGTGACACCGAGTTAGAAAGAGCTTATTTTTTATTCAAATTAATCGATAGTCAACCTTTAGTTAAAATTGGAACAGCCGTTACTAATTTTGCTTTAAAAGCCCATTTGCCAGTTGAAGGATTGATACGTTCAACCGTTTTTGATCACTTTTGTGGTGGTGTTAACGAGAATGATTGCCTTCGTGTGGTAGATAAAATGTATACGAAAGGTGTTTCTTCAGTTTTAGATTATTCAGTTGAAGGAAAAGAAGAAGAAGCACAATTTGATGCAGCTTTGAACATGACTTTAAAAACAATTGAATTTGCTAAAGAAAGAGAAGCGATTCCGTTTGCAGTATTTAAACCTACAGGATTCGGACGTTTAGCTTTATACGAGAAAGTAGGAGATAAAGCTCATTTGACAGAAAACGAACAAAATGAATGGAATCGCGTAATAGAACGTTTTGATATTGCTTGTAAAACAGCATTTGAAAAAGATGTTTTGTTATTGATTGATGCAGAAGAAAGTTGGATGCAAGATGCTGCAGATGCTATTGTAACTGATATGATGCGTAAATACAACAAACAAAAAGCGATTGTTTTTAATACGTTGCAAATGTATCGCTGGGATCGATTGGATTATTTAAAAAATCTTCACGAACAAGCAAAAGCAGAAGGATTTTACATTGGAATGAAATTGGTTCGTGGCGCTTATATGGAAAAAGAGAATGAAAGAGCAGCAGAGCGTGGACAAAAATCGCCAATTTGCGTTTCTAAAGAAGCAACAGATATTAATTATGATGCTACTGTAGCTTATATGGTGGAACATATTGATAAAATGGCTGTTTTTGCAGGAACTCACAACGAAGAAAGTTCATACAAATTGATGCAATTGATGCAAAAAAAAGGAATTGCTAAAAATGATAAACGTATTTTCTTCGGACAATTATTAGGAATGAGTGATAACATCAGTTTCAATTTAGCGGCAGAAGGGTATAATGTTGCAAAATATTTACCATTTGGACCAGTTAGAGACGTGATGCCTTACCTAATTAGAAGAGCAGAGGAAAACACTTCGGTAGCTGGTCAAACTAGTCGAGAACTAACGTTGATCAAGAAAGAAAAAGAACGTAGAAAGTTATAAATGATAAAATCCCGCAGTAGCGGGATTTTTTTATGGGTTCTGTTTAATTTGCATCTGATTAAAGAAGAATTTTATCACTTCTAAATTCATTTCTGAAGTTGTCCAATGTCCTACGTTTTCATAGTTTTTAAATGTAGCATTTACGTGATTTTCTTTATAAATTTCCTGGCACTTTAAATAACGATTTTGTACTTCTGTTCCTAAATTTACATTTATGATGTTTCTTTCTATTTCGTTATAAGCATCATCAAATTGGACAGCATCATTATTATCTAATTTTCCCATGTAAATGAATTGCGGTATTGATTTGAATTGATTTTCATCAAACCTTTTATGAAATAGTTTTGAAAAATCATTTATACCTAAAGGATAGTTAAGTTTTACGTTGTTAATTTCCTTATTCGGAAGCATTAATTCACCATTAAATCCTCCTATAGCTAAAGCTCTTATTTTTTCAGGATGAATAAAAGCAAATCGATTTGAAAATGTAGCTGAAGCAGAAAATCCATTCATAAAAAACTTGTCATCAATTACAATACTCATAGAACTTAAAACACTTTTTGCATCATCTATCATTGCTAACAATTGTAAATCTAATCTTTTTAATTCTTGAGAATCTTCTAAAATAACATCTCTATCTAAAGCGTGAGTGTAAATTAGTTCCTGAGATGAAGGTCTTGGGAAGATGGGTACAAGTAAAGGAATTTTTAACTCGGTTGCCACATTATTTCCAACCGAACTTACGGAAGCTAAATCGATAGCATATTTTTGATGAATACTAATACTATCTGAAGTTTTTCCAGTATTATTAGGTTCAACAAGGAGAAAAGTTTTTTTATTTAATTGTGTTCCTTTTGGGATAAACAAAATATAATCGTTTTGAAAACCTTTTTTAGGATTCATTTTAACGATGAGTAAACTATCTTTTTTGAATAAAGTCTTATTCAAATTCTGTGAAAACGAAATATAAAAGGTGAATAATATGAATAAGATAAATTTATAACGCATAACTGACTGTTTATATCAAAAGACGACTAAAATTTATGTTTGTTACACTATTTGATAAAAACAAAAAATCCTACATTTCTGTAGGATTTAATTTTTGTGGGCGATGAGGGGTTCGAACCCCCGACCCCCTCGGTGTAAACGAGGTGCTCTGAACCAGCTGAGCTAATCGCCCCAATAAAGTGCTTTACTATTACCGTAATGCGAGTGCAAATATACAAGGAATATTTGTTTTTGCAAGTGTTTCGATAAAAAAAATTACTTTTTTTCTATCTTTTCTAATAAGACTTTGTTGGTATAATTGACCATTGTAATCGTAATCTCTTCATTTTTAGAAGTTCTACCTTCAATAACGTAAATTTTACCTTTTCTGTAAGCTTCATTACTTTTTGAAAAATCTACATCGCCATAGCGTAAACTTTGACGGATATCTTCTAAAGTAACCCATTTTGCATCTAACGATTGTTTTGCTAAAGAATCAATTTCTAATGATTTGCTTCTTAAATCTTTTAAAACACGGCAATTAGGCAAGTAACAAAACTCAACCCCTTTGTCATCGGCTTTAGCTTTTAAAAACCACATAACAAAAACTCCTCCTAAAAATATGCCAAATAAATAGTATGCTAAACGAAACTGAAACTTCATAAATTATAATTTTGTGCAAATTTAGTTTAAATTACACACATAGTCCCTAGATTTTAACTTTAAAAAACAATCAAATTGATATCACGATATTCTAAATTAAACCAATCTGCAATCGCTTTATTAGTTAATAAGCCGTGATAGCTGTAAATTCCGTTTTTCAAACCTCTATTGCAGCGGATAGCACTTTCAATTCCACCATCATCTGCAATATGTAATAAGAAAGGAGAAATAATATTGCTAATCGACATCGAAGCCGTTTTAGAATAACGTGAAGGAATATTAGGAACACAATAATGAATTACACCATTTTTAATAAATGTAGGTTTTTCATGAGTCGTCACTTCTGAAGTTTCAAAACAACCACCCGTATCAATGCTCACATCTACAATTACAGCTCCTTTTTTCATGTGTTCGACCATGGTTTCGGTAACCACAACTGGAGCTCTGTTTTTTCCTTTCATGGCGCCAATAGCAACATCACAACGTCTTAACGCTTTTAAAAGCGATTTTTCTTGAATGGTAGAAGTGAAAATTCTTTGATTTAAAGTGTTTTGCAAACGACGTAATTTGGTAATCGAATTATCAAAAACTTTAACATGCGCGCCTAATCCTAAAGCAGTTCTGGCAGCGTATTCTGCCACAGTTCCAGCACCAATGATTACAACTTTTGTTGGTGGAACTCCAGTTATATTTCCAAAAAGTAAACCTTTTCCAATGTTCTCACCAATCATTAATTCGGAAGCAACTAATATAGAGGCAGTTCCTGCAATTTCAGATAATGATTTTACTGCTGGATACGAACCATCTTCATCTTTTATAAATTCAAATGCTAAAGCCGTGATTCTTTTAGCTGCTAAAGCTTCAAAATATTCTTTTTTCTGAGTTTTTAATTGAATTGCAGAAATCACAATGGTTTGCGGATTCATCATTTCAATTTCAGTAAGAGTAGGTGGCTCTACTTTCAAAATCATTGGGCAACCCAACACTTTTTTGGTGTCTTGAGTAATTTCCGCACCTGCATCGCTATATTCTTTGTCGGTATAACTTGAAGTTTCTCCAGCTCCTGATTCTAACATTACGCGATGTCCGTGCGAAACCAATGAAGAAACCGCATCTGGTGTTAAGCAAATTCTTCTTTCTTGATAGGATGTTTCTTTTGGAATTCCTATAAATAATTCGCTTTTATGACGCGCTACTTCAAGTTTTTCTTCTTGTGGAAGCAATTGCGAAGCAGAAAAAGGAGTGTATATCGACATTACTTTTGATTTTGAGGTTCTAAATTAGGAATTATTTTAGACTTGGGAAATAGATTCACAAAAAAAGAGAATAGAAGTTGATTTTCTATTCTCTTATGTATTTAATTTTTGAGCATTAGTTCACGTTTACCATTTGGTAAAATTTTAATAGTAATACTAGCATGGTCAATCGGAATTAAGTTTGGCGTTTTTTCTGGCCATTCGATAAAGCACCAATTATCAGAATAGAAATATTCGTCTAATCCCATATCATAACCTTCTTCTTCCGAATTTAAACGATATAAATCAAAGTGATACACCGTTTCACCTTCAAAAGTTCTGTATTCGTTTACTAAAGAAAATGTTGGGCTACTTGAATTATCTTTTACGCCTAATTCTTTTACCAATTCTTTAATTAAAGTCGTTTTTCCGGCACCCATTTGCGCATGAAATGTGATGATTTTCTTTAACGAAGGTGTAGCAAGAATCTGTTTTGCAATGGCATTTATTTCTTCTAAACTGTAAATTACGGTCATATATAAACTCAAATTTTACTTAATTATCTTGGCTCTAAAACTAAGAATGGAATCACCATTTCTTCTAACGAAATTCCTCCGTGTTGATAGGTATTTCGGTAATAACTCACATAATGATTATAGTTATTTACGTAAGCCAAAAATAAATCGTTTTTCGCAAAAATAAAAGAGCTACTCATGTTTAGTGCTGGTAATCCAATTTTCTTAGGATCTTTCACAGCGTAAACGTCTTTGTCTTCATAAGTTAAGCTTCTTCCGGTTTTGTAGCGAAGATTCAAACTCGTGTTTTTATCACCAATAACTTTCGACGGATTTTTACAATTGATAGTTCCGTGGTCGGTTGTGATAATTAATTTAAAACCAAGTTGTTGTGCTTGCTGAATCATGTCCAAAAGCGGAGAATTCTTGAACCAACTTGCCGTCAAAGAACGATACGCTTTATCGTTTGAAGCTAATTCTTTCACTACATCCATTTCAGTTTTAGCGTGCGATAACATATCTACGAAATTATAAACTATCGTAGTTAAATCGTTGTTTTTTAAGGATTTGAAATTATCAGCTAATTTTTTTCCCGAAGCAAAATTGGTAATTTTATAATATTCTTGCTTGATGTTTAATCCTAAGCGTTTTAATTGCTCGGTTAAAAATTCGCCTTCATAGAGGTTTTTTCCGCCTTCATCAGTATCGTTTTTCCAATATTGAGGGAATTTCTTTTCCATTTCTAACGGAGTTAATCCTGAGAAAATAGCATTACGAGCATATTGAGTTG